>JAZQND010000122.1:0-4232 GCA_045627145.1 Ruminococcus sp.
TCAGAAAGGTTTGCCCCGATAAAGAGTAAAAACTTCTATAAGAGTACTGCCGTTAAAGATTGTGCGTTTTCTTATTCGTTTATAAGTATCTCAGTACGGTTCTGAATGCGTTCTGCCGCTTGTTTTGCTGTGAGTTCACCTGCAAAATAGCCGTCAGCTTCTTCAGTGATTATATTCATAATTTCATAGTTAAACGAGTTTTCCAGATTGCTGCATGAACGTACATAGTCATATATCATATCTGCTTCGTCCTTTTTAAGCGGAGGAAATTCATTTCCGTTTGCAGTATGCTGTACACCGACTTCATTATAAATCTGTTCTTTGCATATCTCATCAATTATAGAATACTGCATATCCTTATTATTCATGAGGTAATACTTGATAAATTCCCATGCCCCTTGTTTATTCTGACATGATGACATTATTGAAAACATATTTTCTATTTTAATTCTTCCACCGTTTCCGTTATTGGAAGGGAAGCCTACATAGTGCATATCTTCGCCGTTTCCGCAGAGATTCTTGTCAAGACAGTATTCTACGCCGTCAACTGCGTTATAAAGAGTTAGTACAAGGTCTCTTCCAAACCAATTAAATTTATCTGCATAGTACATATCAACTGCTTCAAACCCGTCCATTGATTTATCAGGCATATCAACTTTTTCAGGAAAACGATTGCAGAATTCAAGAACCTTTATAAACTGCGGACTGTCAAAATTACAGGCTGAAGTTTCGTAATCAACAAGTTCTTCAAACGAGGTAGTAAATGATTCCAGCATTTCATAACGGTTGCAGTCGTCATATAGGTGAGTAGCGAAGCTTTCAGAATCGTCGTATAAGGAAATCATTTCGTCCAGAGTCCAGCTTGACTTTTCATATATTTTGTCCTTAATAAGCTGTGAAAAAACACTAAAGTAGTCCGGAAGTGCATAGATACCGCCATCGTTTGCTGATATTGCTTCAAGAATATTAGGAAGGAATTTATCTCTGCCGCAGGTATCATCGCTGTCTAAAAATTCATTCAAATCAACAAATGCACCGTTTTTCACCAGCTTACTGTATACGTCGTATTCAAGACCGAAAACTATATCAGGTGTTTCGCCTTTTAACAGAAGTTTTTCAAAGTCTTTCTGTGCCTGAAATTCCTGTTCTTTTAAATCATTATTATAACCATATTCAAGTTCAACGCTGTCAGCAATATCTATGTGATATGTGTCCTGCGAACTGTTGAAGGAATTGACAATTTTTCTGTCTATGTTGTAATTTTCAAACGGAATTCCAATTGTGATAATCTGCATATTTTCAATCTCAGCAGCATCTCTTGGAGTCAGCTTATATATTTTATTTATAATGCTGTCGTCCTCCGGATTTTGTTCCCATGTAAGCTCAATAAATTCATCATTTCCTATTGGGCAGATATGGTAGTTTGAATAAATATCCGTATTGGAATTTCCCCAGTTTATGATAAGTTCAGAGCTGCCGTCGCTTTTTACACCGTAAAGACCGTCTGTTTCTGAAAGCAGTATTTTGTAATCATCATAGCCCGTGAATGCATATAATTCGCAGTCCGTGGTATAGAAAGGTTCTGAAAAATCGCCATTTTCGTTGAAATCATAATATTCTGTATTCATAATTTGAACGTTGTCTCTAATAGAAATGCCGACTATCAGGTTATAGCTGCCGTCACGAAGAATTATAAAATTATCAACGTTATCAAACTGTTTAATAATTTTTATCTCACCTGTTTGCGGACTGATTTTTAATAAGTATTGAGTTCCCGCTGCTTCTGAAGAACAATATATAATATCACCATCAGAAATTACATCACTGAAATTCCAGTAGGGTGTATCAGGTTCAAGCAATTCTTCCGGAATTTCTAACTTTGAGCAGTGCTGCAAAACACCTTCAGCTGAATAACTGCAGGCAAAATATGCATAGGTTGTATTATCCCAGTATGCCTCATAATCAAATGTTTCATCATACTCATCAGGGGGAGGTGTCATGCCGTTATGGTCTTCTGCCGTGACCATAATATTGAAAGAGCCGTTGGAATTATACAAGGGGACACCTTCGTATACGTCGTATTCAAGAACCTCGTCGGGATATTCAAATTCCTGTTCGGCAAACTCGCTGAAATTGCTGTCTGTAAGGTAAATTCCAGCTTCGTTATTGCCGGAATAAATGATAGAATACAGGTCATCACTGATTTTTTGAGGACTATAATAAACAATGTCACCGTTCATTTCTTTCAGCAATTCGGATTTATAGAGTCCACTGTAAACCTTTTTTTCATTTTCGTTCTGTACCGCAGTTTCAGAGGTATCAGAAATTGTTTGGGCAGTGGTATTATTAAGTGAATCAGCATTTTCTACCTTACCGCATGAAGAAAAAGTTCCAACAGCAAAGGTGAGAGTAAGCAAAGTACATATCAGTTTTTTCATTTTTCGATCCTTTCAATATTGTTGATAAGCCATTCAGAACCGTTCCATATAATATAAAAAACATATTCACAGTCGATATTGCGGCTTACCTTGAAATCAGATTTATTTTTGTTTAATATATGTGGCCCATCCTGAAAAACAGCCTGTTTCGTATTACGCTCCGCATAGAAGATATCACCTGCAAATTCCTTGAAAGTAGGCGGATAATCACTGATTTCCGTTCCTATTATACTGTCAATTCCACGGCTGAAAAAGTCACCGCCGTTTTCGCAGAGAATTTCAAAATATTCATCTGTGACAATGTAGTTAAACAGGCAAAGCACACTTTCGGGTGAATAATCAGAATTTTCTGTAATGGGGGAGTAGATGGTATTTTCTTTGGTCAGGATTTTGTTTTCCGAATCGTAATCAAAGAAAGTAAGTTTTTTATCAGAGGTTTCTATTGGAGCATAGCCGTTTGCAATATTTGATGCCGAAAGGAAACTGTCTGTCAGAGCAAGGGCTGCGTTTTCACGTTCTTCGTAATTGTTTAGAATATTGTTGTCGGAACGTTTAGGCTTATTTCTGACAATAAGCACCGTACTTACTGCAATTCCTGAAACAAGCAGCAGCGATGCGGCAATATTGAAAAATCTTTGAAAAATGTGACGCTTATAAGGATTAACGCCGTTTTCATCAATTTCAGAATTATCACAGTTTTCACCGAGTTCTTCTTTGATACGTCCGTAAAGACGTTCCTTGTCATCATCAGTCAAACAGGGGAAATCATCTGAGATTTTCTGAATAAGTTCATCATCATTAAGATAAAACAATTCATTTTCTTTCATATCATCAAACTCCGTTTATTCCCGCTTTTTCAAGCATTTTTTTCAAGTTTTTTCTTGCACGCTGTATGCGTTTCTGTACAGCACTTTCGGTCATTTTCAGATTTTCGGCAATTTTTCCCAGACTTTTTCCGTAATAGTAATGCTGAATGATAATTTCAGGATCAGGTTTTTTCAGCTTGTAAATGCATTGGATAACAGTATGCTGAAGTTCAGAGCTTTCGCTATTTTCTGCTATATTTTCTTCGGAAAAAAGTTCTGTTTCGTAATCGTCAATATAAACGGTGCGGTTTTGTTTTCTGGAAATACTGCGGAATCTGCTTACAGCCTTTCGTTTTGCAATAACAGACAGTATGCTTTTTATTTCTGTATCGGCATATTTTTTACTTTTGAGCATACGGAAAAAATCTGTAAATGTTTCAACCAGGCAGTCCTCAATATCTTCCGTACTGCCGCAGCTTTTCAGATAACTTGCAGCCACAGTGTATACATAGCCGCAGTATTTGTCGTATATTTGACGCTGACTGTCAGGCATTATTTCATTCACCCCTTGAACATGTTCAATAATATAATCGCCGGAAAACTTTTTTTGCGGACATTATTGCTCCACCAATTAAATCGTGAATAATTAGTGCGAAGTAATGACGGAGAAAGGCAAGGAAGAAAACCACAGACATACTGGTCTGTCGGTCAGCCTCTCTGTCAGCTTCGCTGACACCTCTCCCACAGGGAGAGACCTCGTATGGCAAGGTTTTCTGACACAGAATTTCTTCGTCAGGACGAGCAGAAAAATTCATGATTTAATTGGGGGAGCAATATATTATAGGCAACACCGCACAAAGCACGTCTGACGACTTTGTACGTCATAAACTTGTATCTTTTCCGTCATCTTGCACAGAAATTTTTTGCCATACGACAGTATGACTGCAAAATTTCTGTACAATCTGACGAAAAATCTAACTGCGTTTCT
>JAZQND010000123.1:0-3088 GCA_045627145.1 Ruminococcus sp.
CACTCCATTCTGTCAGGATAAAGCAGTGAATATTGTATCGGGATTTTCATATCAGGCACTCCAAGCTGTGCTATTACAGAATAATCTTTATATTCAACCGCTGAATGTATAACGCTCTGACGGTGTACAACAATTTCTATCTGGTCAGGCTCAAGATTGAAAAGCCACTTTGCTTCAATAAATTCAAGTCCCTTGTTCATAAGAGTTGCGGAATCTATGGTTATCTTGCTGCCCATATCCCAGTTTGGATGCTTCAGAGCCTGAGCCTTGGTGACAGTTTTCAGTTCATCATAGGTTTTTCCGAAAAATGGACCTCCTGAAGCTGTCAGGATTATTTTACTGAGCTGTTCACGCTTGTTTCCCTGCAAACACTGGAATATAGCCGAATGTTCACTGTCTATGGGATATATCTTAATATTCTTTTTCTTAGCGAGGTCTGTTACAAGCTTTCCGCCTGCAACAAGAGTTTCCTTATTTGCAAGAGCAACATTTTTCCCCGCTTCAATAGCTGTCAGTGTTGGAAGAAGTCCGACCATTCCTACAACAGAATTTAATACGATATCGCTTTCCTCCATGACAGCTATCTCACAAAGACCGTCCATTCCGCATAAAACTTTGATATTTGTATCTGCAAGACGCTCTTTAAGTTCAGAATATTTATCATCTCTATAAATACATACAACAGACGGACTATATTTTCTTGCCTGTTGTTCAAGCACATCAATACTGCTGTGTGCTGCAAGTGCCGTTACTTTTATCCCGTGCTTTTCACAGACTTCAAGGGACTGTGTACCGATAGAGCCTGTTGAGCCGAGAATAGACACTGTTTTATTCATATTTATTCACCTTTTTTCACGGGATATACTCCCGATATTATATGTCATAAGCTTTCGGAATAGGACATTTCTCATTCCGATGTTTCTTCAAACGGGACTTTGCCCTTATATTTTTGGCAACACCACACAATCTTTGTACGGTGTTGCCTTATGATACTGCATCCACATAAAAATACGAAAGGGACTATCCGCTGAAAATACGTTTAGTCTCCTTTCATAATAGAGGGCATCTCTAAAACCCCCTTCTGATAAAAAACAGTTATACACAGCGTATGCTGCGTCAATCCCTCTTGAAGTGCAAAAGCACGCCTTCAATGGATTTCCTTGCATCTACTGTACCTACCTGTTTTTCCTTACTCAAAACGGGTTTTTAGAGATTCCTTAGAATTATTTGACTATTAAAGTGCAGAAAACAAAATAGGTCGGAAGCACAAAAAGAACGCTGTCAAAGCGGTCCATAAGTCCGCCGTGACCTGGCATTATCTTTCCGTAATCCTTGAAGCCTATCTGCCTCTTTACCATTGAAGCTGAAAGGTCACCTATAGTACCGATAACAGCACATACTGCACCAACTATAAAATAAAGCGGTTCAAATTTACCGAAATAAACTGAAAAAGCTATGGAAAATACAAGACCTGTGGTAACGATACCGCCGATAAGTCCCTCAACTGTTTTTTTCGGACTTATTTCAGGGCAAAGCTTATGCTTTCCCATAGTCACGCCTGTAAAATATGCACCCGTATCAGCTATCCATGCACCGCAGAGTCCCATTACAAGCCGAAAAAGACCGTTTTGTGAATCGAATCTCTCAATACGAACCATAGTTGTCATCGCCTGCGGTACAAGTATCATTGCAGCAAGCACAAAAAATACCTGTTCATAGCGTATTTCCTTGTGTTTTTTCAGCCATGTGATGAATACTGCAAAAGCACAGATAAGGGTTATGCCCATTATATAGACATTGTAATCATAAGCATAACGCCATGCACAGAACTCACGATGCGGCGGTACTTCCGGACCGTCAACCGTAAATTTTGAAAATAAGCCATACAGTATAGGCACAGCAGCACCGCAAATCTCGGCTGCCAGGAGTATCGGCATACATTTTTCAAGCTTTACTGCACGGATAAGCTCATACAGCATAACTGCGATTATAGCTGCAACAGTTATCGGCAATACGATAGTGTCGTGAAAATAAAGCACTGCACCAATCAATACAACGCCGACAGCACCTGAAATAATTCGTGTTTTCATCAGACACCTCCGAAACGGCGGTGTCTGCTGTCAAAGTCAATGAGAGCCTTATCAAGTTCAGCAGGAGTAAAATCAGGCCAGAGAACATCAGTGAAATAATACTCTGCATAGGCACACTGCCAGATAAGGTAATTTGAAAGTCTGAGTTCGCCGCTTGGACGGATAACAAGGTCAACGTCAGGAAAGCCTTTTGTGTAAAGTTCATCTGCGATAGACTTTTCGTTTATATCCTCCGGCTTTATTTCGCCGTTTGCAGCCTTTTGAGCAAGGATTCTTGCGGCACGGGCAATTTCATCACGTCCGCCGTAGTTTACAGCCATCATGAGTGTCATTTCATCATAATGTGCGGTATCTTCTTCAAGCTTAATCATTTTTTCCTGAAGGTCTTCGTCAAACGCACTCTTATCGCCGAGGAAAATCATTCTTGTGTTTTCGCTCAGAAAGTCTCTTACGTCAACAATATAGTCACGGAAAAGCTCCATGATAGTGTTGACTTCATCGGCAGGACGCTGCCAGTTTTCAGTCGAAAAAGCGTAGAACGATATATTTTTCAAGCCGATATCCTTACAATAGCGGACAATTTTCTTGAAATTCTTTGCCCCTTCCCTGTGGCCGAAGCTTCTGGGAAGTCCACGTTTTTTAGCCCATCTTCCGTTTCCGTCCATAATGAATCCGACATGGTCCGGAAGCTTTTCGGGCAGAAGTATTTCTTCTTTTTCTTTTTTACCAAATAATGCCATATATCACCAATTAAACAGTCATTATCTCTTTTTCTTTATCAGCAACAGCCTTATCAATTTTCTCGCAGAATTCATCGGTTATTTTCTGAACCTTCTTTTCACACTCGTTAAGGTCGTCTTCTGTTATCTCTGAATTTTTCTTCATTTTCTTGAATTTTTCCATAGTATCACGTCTGATGGAACGAACTGCAACTTTGCTGTCCTCACCAAGCTTCTTGATGTTCTTGCAGAGTTCCTTACGTCTTTCCTCAGTAAGCT
>JAZQND010000124.1:0-18399 GCA_045627145.1 Ruminococcus sp.
TGTGCATAGCTGTTTTTTCTCAGAAGGGGTTTTTAGAGATGTCCAATAATGATGCTTTTATAGGAACTCCGCTTTTTATCGGGGAAAAACTTTCTCAAAAGTTTTTCCCTCAATAAAAATACGGAAGATTCTGTATGAGCATCATTATTGCTTTGTGCGGTGATGCTTTTAGTCAAAAAAAGAAAATATGTTCTACAGGGTTTATTTTATTAAATATTTGTGTTATAATACTATTTGCACATCAAATGAAAGGAAGATATGCCATGGATCATTTCAAACTCCACTCAGATTATGTCCCCTCAGGTGACCAGCCTCAGGCTATAGACAAACTTGTCAGCGGTATCAACAGCGGCAAAAAAGAACAGATTCTTCTCGGCGTTACGGGTTCGGGCAAAACTTTCACCATGGCTAACGTCATTGCCAAAGTCAACAAGCCTACTCTCGTTCTTGCCCACAACAAGATACTTGCTGCACAGCTTTGTTCCGAATTTCGTGAATTTTTCCCTGAGAATGCCGTGGAATACTTCGTTTCCTACTATGACTACTATCAGCCGGAAGCTTATGTGCCAAGTACAGACAGCTATATTGAAAAAGATTCTTCCGTCAATGATGAAATAGACAAGCTCCGTCATTCGGCTACTTCCTCACTTGCAGAACGAAAAGATGTCATCATAGTTGCAAGTGTATCCTGCATCTACTCTCTCGGAAGCCCTGAAGAATACCGTTCAATGTCGGTTTCGATACGTCAGGGTGCAGAAAAGCCGAGAGACCAGCTTATTGAAGAACTTGTCCGCATTCGCTACGAAAGAAACGATATCGCCTTTGAAAGAAACCGCTTTCGTGTCCGTGGCGATGTTGTTGAGATATTCCCTGCAATGTCAAGCGATACAGCAGTTCGTGTTGAGTATTTCGGTGACGAGATCGACCGCATATCCGAAATAAATGTAGTAACCGGCGAAGTGAAGGCTGTTGTATCCCATGCGGCAATATTCCCTGCCTCACATTATGTAGTCGGTGATGACAAACTGGAAGCTGCCCTCCTTGACATTGATGCCGAACTTGCTGAACGTATTGAATATTTTCAGCAGAATAACAAGCTTATCGAAGCTCAGCGTATTGAACAGCGTACCCATTACGACATGGAAATGCTCCGTGAAGTCGGATATTGCAGCGGCGTTGAAAACTATTCAAGAGTTCTCGCCCGCCGCCCCGCAGGAAGTACTCCAATGACGCTTCTTGACCACTTCCCCGAGGATTTTCTGCTTATCGTTGATGAAAGCCATGTAACTCTCCCACAGGTTCGTGCAATGCACGCAGGTGACCGTGCAAGAAAAACAACTCTTGTTGACTACGGCTTCCGTCTGCCAAGTGCTATGGATAACCGTCCGCTTAATTTTGACGAATTTAATGACCATATCAATCAGGCGATATATGTAAGTGCAACTCCCGGACAAATTGAACGTGAAAAAACCGATATTATCGTTGAACAGGTAATACGTCCGACAGGTCTTGTAGATCCGGAAATTATCGTCAAGCCGACTCATGGACAAATTGACGACCTTCTCTCCGAAATAAATACCAGAACCGCACAGAATGAACGTGTTCTCGTTACTACTCTGACCAAGAAAATGGCTGAAGACCTTACTGCTTACTATGAAAATCTTGGTATAAAGGTTCGCTATCTGCACCACGATATTGATACCATTGAACGTATGGAAATAATCAAAGACCTCAGAAACGGCGTTTTTGATGTTCTTGTCGGAATAAACCTTCTCCGTGAAGGACTTGATATCCCTGAAGTCAGCCTCATTGCCATACTCGATGCCGATAAGGAAGGCTTTCTCCGAAGCGAAACCTCTCTTATCCAGACGATAGGACGTGCCGCACGAAACGCTAAAGGTAAGGTCATTATGTACGCCGACTGTGTAACAGGTTCTATGGAACGTGCCATAACCGAAACAGAACGCCGCAGAAGCTTACAAATAGCCTACAACGAAAAACACGGCATTGTTCCGCAGACTATCATTAAGGATGTGCGTGACGTTCTTGAGATAACATCAAAAACCAAAGTTGAGAAAAAGACATCAAAGAAGAAAATGTCTGCTGCTGAAATACAATCTCTTATTGACACTCTTACTGCTGAAATGAAAAATGCGGCTAAAATGCTTGAATTTGAACACGCTGCATATCTTCGTGACAAAATCAGAGAACTGGAGGCTCAGAAGTGAAATATTCAATAAATACAATTGCCCCAAATGCCGAATTTCTGTTTTTCTGGGGACATCATCCTGCATCTGACGGAAAAATTAACAAATCCTGCCTTAGTCAGTGGTTTGAGTGCAAATTCACCGCTGACGGCGTGAAATACCATACCGCAGAGCAATACATGATGGCTCAGAAAGCCCTTCTTTTCGGTGATAATGACGTATTTGAGCTTATCATGAAAGCTAATAATCCGAATGAATATAAGTCACTCGGCAGAAAAATACGCAATTTTGATGATAAACTCTGGAACGAAAACAAGACGGATATCGTTATAAAAGGTAATACTGCTAAATTCTCACAAAACAAGGCACTGAAAAATTTCCTTCTCAGCACAGGAAGCAAGGTTCTTGTTGAAGCAAGCCCCTATGATACAGTATGGGGAATAGGTATGTCTGCCAATTCACAGGGTATTACCGACGTTCACTGCTGGAACGGTCAGAATCTTCTCGGCTTCTGTCTTATGGAAGTCCGTGATATTATTTCGGAGGATATAAATGACTGATAAAATCATAATCAGAGGTGCAAGAGTCAACAACCTCAAAAATATAGACCTCGAAATTCCCCGTGACAAGCTTATTGTTATGACAGGTCTTTCAGGTTCGGGAAAGTCTTCTCTCGCTTTCGATACCATCTATGCCGACGGTCAGCGACGCTATGTTGAAAGTCTTTCCTCTTACGCAAGAATGTTCCTCGGACAAATGGAAAAGCCTGATGTTGACAGCATTGAAGGTCTCTCCCCTGCTATTTCCATAGACCAGAAAACAACTTCTAAAAATCCACGTTCAACCGTCGGAACTGTTACCGAAATTTACGATTATCTCCGACTCCTCTATGCAAGAATAGGAGTTCCTCACTGCCCTGTCTGCGGACGTGTTATCGCACAGCAGACCATCGACCAGATGACCGATGCCATTATGGCTCTCCCGCCAGGAACAAGGATTCAGCTTCTTGCTCCTATTGCCAGAAACCGTAAGGGACAATTTGCAAAGGAGCTCGAAAGTGCAGGAAAATCAGGATTTGTCCGTGTGCGTATTGACGGTATAATGTACGAACTTACCGAGGATATCAGCCTTGATAAAAATAAAAAGCACAATATCGAAATAGTGGTTGACCGTCTTATCATAAAGGAAGGCATACAGTCACGAATCACTGACAGCCTTGAAACCGTTTTCAGCCTGACCGACGGTCTTGCTATAGTTGACGTTGTGGGCGGTCATGAAATGCTCTTTTCAAGAAATTTCGCCTGTCCTGAACACAATATCAGCATTGGCGAACTGGAACCGGTTATGTTTTCCTTCAATAATCCTGTCGGAGCGTGTCCGAAATGTACAGGTCTTGGTGTTTTCCGTCACGTTGATCCGGATATTATCGTACCAAACAAGGAACTTTCAATTCTTGAAGGTGCTATAACCGCAAGCGGCTGGAACAGCCTTGACGAAACTTCCATCGCCTATATGTACTACACTGCCATTTCCAAAAAATACGGTATTCCGCTTAACGTTCCCGTAAAAAAGCTCAAAAAAGAACAGCTTGACCTCTTTTTATACGGCACAGGCGACGTTCAGCTTGAACTTCACCGCCCGAAAAGTCTGGGCGGCGGCTCTTACAAATCAGCCTTTGAGGGCGTGATCAACAACCTCGAAAGACGTTACCACGATACAAACAGTGAATGGTCAAGAAGTGAAATCGAAAGCTACATGAGCGAAACCGAATGCCCTGTCTGCAAAGGGAAACGCCTGCGTGACGAATATCTTGCCGTAACGGTCGGCGATACAAACATAAGCGAACTTACAGATTTTTCCGTTAAGGAAGGACTGGATTTCTTCAATAATATCAGGCTTTCAGAACACGACAGTTTCATCGGTGAACGCATTATCAAGGAAATAAAGGAACGTCTCGGCTTCCTGAAAAGCGTTGGTCTTGAATACCTCACCCTTTCACGTTCAGCGGGTACTCTTTCAGGCGGTGAAAGTCAGCGAATCCGCCTTGCAACTCAAATCGGCTCGTCACTTGTGGGAGTTCTGTACATTCTCGACGAACCAAGCATAGGTCTGCACCAGCGTGACAACGACAAGCTCATTGCTACCCTCAAACGTCTGCGTGATTTAGGAAATACTCTCATTGTTGTTGAACACGATGACGACACTATGCTCGCCGCCGACTATATTGTTGACATCGGTCCCGGGGCAGGCGTAAACGGCGGTGAAGTCGTATTTTCGGGAACTGTTAAACAGCTCCTTAAATGTAAGGACTCCATAACAGGACAGTATCTCAGCGGAAAAAAATGCATTCCTGTTCCGAAAAAACGCCGCAAAGGAAACGGTCTTTTCCTTACCGTAAAAGGTGCGGCTGAACATAATCTTAAAAATATCGACGTTCAGATACCGCTTGGTATGCTTGTTTGTGTAACAGGTGTTTCCGGTTCGGGAAAATCTTCCCTTGTAAACGAAATTATCTATAAGCACCTCGCCGCCAAACTCAACCGTGCAAAAATCAAAAGCGGCAAATTCGATTCAATGGAAGGTCTTGAAAATCTCGATAAGGTAATATGCATTGACCAGTCACCTATCGGACGCACTCCACGCTCAAATCCTGCCACCTACACCGGCGTTTTCACTGATATTCGTGAACTTTTCGCCAAAACTGCCGACGCAAAGGCTCACGGCTACACAAGCGGCAGATTTTCCTTCAATGTTCGTGGCGGACGCTGTGAAGCCTGTGAGGGTGACGGCATAATAAAAATTGAAATGCATTTTCTGCCTGATATATACGTTCCCTGCGAAGTCTGCAAGGGCAGACGCTATAACCGTGAAACCCTTGAAATTCACTATAAAGGCAAGTCTATTTACGATGTTCTTGAAATGACCGTTGATGAGGGAGTTGAATTTTTCGAGCATATCCCGAAAATTTCAAAAAAACTCAAAACCCTGCAGGAAGTCGGTCTCGGATATATCAAAATAGGTCAGTCTGCTACTACTCTTTCAGGCGGTGAGGCACAGCGTGTAAAGCTTTCTACAGAACTCTCAAAACGCTCAACAGGCAGAACTATCTACATTCTTGACGAACCAACAACGGGACTTCATAATGCTGATGTTCACCGTCTTATTGAAGTTCTCCAGAAGCTTGCAGATCAGGGCAATACCGTTCTTGTAATTGAACATAATCTCGGAGTCATCAAGGTTGCAGACCACATCATAGACCTCGGTCCTGAAGGCGGTGACTGCGGCGGAACACTGGTAGTTCAGGGAACTCCCGAAGAAGTTGCAGACTGTGAAGCCTCATACACGGGAAAATATCTGCGTCCATACCTGAAGTAACATGAATAATTATCTCTGAACTGAATATACTATCAGCGTGGAGGTCATAAACCGCCCAACATTTTCAGAAGGAGAATTTATTATTATGAACTGCAAAAAGAAGAACTGCAACATCAGATGCACTGTTTCACAGTGTCAGCACAACCTCGTAACAGAAAATTTCTGCTCACTTGATACCATTTCTGTCGGCACACATGAGGACAACCCAACTGTGCCTGAATGCACTGACTGCAACTCTTTTGTAAAGCGTACAGGTATGTCTGACTAACAAAAACGGGCGGCGAAAACCGCCCTTACATATTTTGAAAATACTTTCAAAGGCAACACCGCACAAAGAAAAATTCTATAAATCTATCTATATGTAAATCACATTACCGCTTTGTACAGAATATATAATTTCCCGACTTGAAAACGGTCATTTTGATAAAAATACTTTGCGATACTTGCAAAAATTTATTCTCTGTAGTATACTATTAATAAGACATATTTTATCCGGATACAATGCCGGAGGTCAGCCGTTTGCTTCGGTTGCACCCAACACAGGAGTATTACGGCAAATTAATGGGGAGGCTGATAATATGTTTGATAAAACCATGACATTCTCTGTCAATGAGGACAAAGAAGCAGAGTTAAAGAAAAATCTTACAATAATCTATGATGCTTTAACTCAAAAGGGGTACAATCCTATAAACCAGTTAGTAGGCTATATTCTTTCAGAAGATCCTACCTACATAACTACATATAATAATGCAAGGAATCTTATCCGTCATATCGACCGTGATGAGCTTTTGCAGGTTTTAGTCAGGTCTTACCTGAAATAACAGCTTTTTTCTGCCCTGCACAAAGGGATAGTCTGCTGAAAATTCTTTCGGACTGCATGAACAATGCAGTCCTTATTTTATTTTTAGAGGTGCCCTTTAGCTAAAGTATGATAAACAATTGTCAAAAAACTACAACTTTATTCTTTTACAATTTACAAAAGAAATACAAAATGGAAAATTATTGTGTTATCTATTGACTTTAACATAAATTTGTGATAATATGTTAGCAAGGAAATAAAGAAAGGTTTTATTTCTCATATATTTTAGGAGGGATTATATTATGAATGAAAATCAAAATTTCACTCAATTTGAAAACCAGCCCATGGGGAACGGCTTCTACGGTGATTCAGGCGTTGATAATGTTACAAAAAAAGGCAAGGGTAAAAAAGCTGCTGTTGCAGGCGGTCTTGCTGCTTTGGTAGTTGTTGGCGGCGGCGGTGCTGCTTACGCTTGCTCAGACCTCGTTAAGAATCAGGTCAAGCTCCGCACCATGAAACCCGAAAATTATTATGCCTGGGTTTACGAAAATAATTCAGAATCAATAAGCAAAACTTTAAGCGAAAGTTATTCAAAATACCTTGACCAGTTGGAAAAAGGTTCTTCTGCTAACCTTAAACTTAAATATGATGTTCCTGATTCAGTTAAAGATCTTCTTAAAGAAGAATTTAATACAGGCGTTGAGGAAGAAGACGCAGAGTTTGAAAAAATTATAAACAACATCAATTCTGTTTCTTTAGATGCTGATACTTCCGTAAAGTCAAACCTTATGAATGCTAATATCAACTTAAACCTTAACGATGATACTCTTGTAAGTACAGAAGCTTATGAGAATTACGAAAGCCTGTTTACAATGCTCCGCATTCCGGAATTAAACGATCGCTGGCTCGGAATTGACCTTTCAAGTGCAGGCAATGAAATGACAAGCCTTTATACAAAGCTTCTCACAAATCCTGCTTCTGTTCTTACTGCTGAACAGCTTGAATCTGAAATCAGCAAGTATGTAGGTGTTTGGTGCGAATTCTCCAAGGACGTTACTCTTGAAAAGAGCGAAGATGTTGATATCGCTGACATTACTGTTAAATATACCGTTGCACAGGTTAATATTGATGAAAAATTCGCTAATGAACTCGGTGTTAAAATGCTTGAAGAACTCAAGAATGACACAGTCATCAAGAATATTGCTGTAAATTCACTCAAGCTCGTATCAGAAGAAGAGTATGAAGAAGATATTCAGGAGGAAATCGACATTCTTAATGAAGCTCTTGAATCAGGCGATCTTGACGAAGAGACAATTGCTTTCAAAACTTATATTGATGCAACAGGTGAAATAAGAGGTTTCGGAATTGAAGCTGAAGATGAATCAGGTCAGCTTATCATTGGTAAAGACGATAGCAAAATCAGAGGCAAATTTGAAATAGTTTCTGACGGTGAGGTTGAAACTTCAGCCGTTCTTACTGCTGACGAAGAAAGCAAGGACACTTATTCAGGTAGTCTTGTTTTATCTGATCAGGAAGAAGAACTGTTCTCACTTGACTTCAATTCACTCAAGGTCGTTGATGAAGAAATGGGCTATTCAGAAGGCTCTATGACTTTTAATGTTGACGAGGTTTCACCTATTACAGTTAACCTTTCTTCTGACGGAAAATCTCAAACTATAGCTTACAGCATCAATGTTGAGGGCGAAGATTACGGTACAGTTGAGCTTATCTATTCAGTTGAAAAGAGTGCTTCCGTTGAAATGCCGGCAGATAATAACATAGTTACTATCACAGCAGAAGATATGTATGATTTCGATATCAAGGAGTATGCTTCCGAAGAAGAAGTTGAAGCATTTATTAAAAACATTCTCACAAAAATCGGCATAAACGATGAAAGCGTTGATGAAATGGCTAAGTTGGCTGTTGATTCAATCTTTGCTGAAGGAAATGCTTTTGAACCTACAATTTTTGATGATGAAGAATTCAATTTTGACGATGAAGATTTTGAGTTCGACGACGAAGATTTTGAGTTCAATGATGAGGATTTTAATTTTGATGATATTGACCTCGAAGACTATGAAATGACAGAAGATGAATTAAACGATATCCTCGCAGAAATTGAAGCTCTTGAACCAACTACAACTGCTAAGGCTTCATAATCAATAACAATTTAAGGATAATTATTATGCTCTGCGTAGTAATTATCCTTTTTTGTTCTATACAACAAAACAGCTTTTCAACAAAGCATTCAGCAATGTTGAAAAGCTGTAATTTTTATTCTTCTGAACCGTAATCCTTAAAACTGATATTCAGGTCAACAGGTGTGCTTACGCCCGGAACAACGCCGTCGCCTGTGTACTGCCATATCTGGTATTCATAGGGATATGTAGGCTTTGAAGTATACTCTGCAAGCCAGAAATCATAATCAGCAACCCTCGGAATATCGAGATTATAGAAAACCGTACCCTTATTCTGATATATCATAGGAGTATAGCCGCCTCTCCTTATTTCCTCACAGAATGCTATACAGTAATCCGCAAGTTCTTCGGGAGAAACTATATCGGTTCTTGCACTATCGTCAACCAGTTCCCAGTCAAAAACTACGGGATAAGTTATATTATACGGAGCAATGGCAGTTAAAACGGTATCAGCTTCTTCAAGTGCTTCCCATTCGGAGGTTGCCTGTGAGAAGAAGTAAACGCCTGTTTTGATACCTGCGGCATCTGCGGCTTCAAGGTTTTCACCGAATTTGGTATCCATAACTATTTCGCCTGTTCCATACGTCCGGCAGCCGACACGAATCATTGCAAAATCAATTCCTGCCGCCTTGACCATCTCCCAGTCAATTTCTCCCTGAAATTCTGAAATATCTATACCTGCGATAGATTCTACCTTTCCGTCATTAGTATAGAAGGAATAGCCGTTTCTTGTAACAAACTGTTCGCTTTTGAAGTCATTTTCAGGAAGTCCGTCTATATGGAAATCGGAATAAACCTTTTCTTCGGACATTTCCTCTGTTGCAGGTTCAGAAGTGAGAACCTGCGTATTAGCGGGAATATCTGCTGTAACATCAATTACATCGGGTTTAGGTTCAAGGTCATCACGGCGGAAATAGAATACTGCCAGAACAACGCTTGAAAGAAGCAGAATAACTACGAAAGCTTCCAAAACCGCCGATATTTTCAAGCGGTAACGTTTCTTTGCCATTTGAATCTCCTCATTTTATATGCTTTCCTGTCAGCGAATCTTGGAACCCACAGGAATACTGTCATCAACAAAAATGACTTTTACACCATCAGCGGTATCAGCAGCACAAATCATGCCGTTGCTCTCAACACCACATAGTGTACATGGTTTAAGGTTAGCTACAAACTGAACCTTTCTGCCGATAAGGTCATCGGGCTTGTAATACTTGGCAATGCCTGAAACGACCTGTCGTCCGCCCATACCGTCGTCAAGCTGGAGGCAGAGAAGTTTGCTTGATTTCTTTACCTTTTCACAAGCTGTTACCTTTGCAACACGAAGCTCAACCTTTGCGAAATCTTCAATTGCAATTTCAGGTGCAAGTTCAATTGGTTCAGCAGCCTCGCCCTTTTCCTCGGCTGAAAGCTTGGATTTAGCGTTTGCCATATTTTTTTCGATGATAGAATTAAGTTCCTCAATTTCCTTTTCAACGTCTATACGAGGGAAAAGTATTTCGCCCTTATGAACTGTCACATTTTCAGGAAGAACACCAAAAATACCGAGTTTTTCATATTCAACATCCTCAGCAGAAGCACCTATCTGCTCCCATACCTTCGGCATAACTGTCGGCATGAATGGTGAAAGGAGAGCTGAAATAATACGGATAGAATCAAGAAGATTATAGAGAACTGCTGCAAGTCTTGGCTTTTGAGTTTCGTCCTTGCCAAGCTTCCAGGGTTCTGTTTCGTCAATGTACTTATTTGCACGGTCAACAGCCTTGAAAATTTCTTCAAGAGCCTGTTTTATCTTTGTTTCGTTGATGAATCCGTCAACCGCAGGAAGAATGCTCATAACAACTGATTTGAAGTCATCATCTATCGGAGCAGCCTCACGTTCTGTCGGGAGAGTACCTCCGAAATACTTGTCAGCCATAGCAACGGTTCTTGAAACGAGGTTTCCGAGTCCGTTTGCGAGGTCTGAATTTATGCGGTTTATCATTATTTCGTTGGAGAATGAGCTGTCAGCACCGAGGCCCATTTCACGGAGAATATGATATCTGATAGAGTCACAGCCGTAGCGTTCACCAAGAACAAACGGATCAACAACATTTCCCAATGACTTGGACATCTTTTCGCCGTTAAAGGTTATCCAGCCGTGAACGGCAAGATGTTCGGGAAGCGGAAGTTCGAGAGCCATAAGCATTGCAGGCCAGATAATAGCATGGAAACGCATGATATCCTTTGCAACCATGTGAACGTTTGCAGGCCAGTACTTTTCAAAATCATCATGAGCACTGTTGAGGTAGCCGAGAGCAGTGATATAGTTGGAAAGAGCGTCTATCCATACATAAACAACGTGCTTGTCATCAAATGAAACAGGAACGCCCCATTTGAAGGTTGTTCTTGAAACACAAAGATCCTCAAGACCGGGCTTTATGAAGTTGTTGACAAGTTCAACTGCTCTGGTTTTCGGACGAAGATAATCGGTATCAAGAAGAAGCCTTTCTATTCTGTCTGCAAAAGGCGACATCTTAAAGAAGTAAGCCTCCTCCTTAGCGAAAGCAACAGGTCTGTGGCATTCAGGGCAGCAGCCGTTTTCGTCAAGCTGTGAATCTGTCCAGAAGCTTTCGCAAGGTGTACAGTATTTGCCTGAATATTCGCCTTTATAGATATAGCCTTTATCGTAGAGTTCCTTAAAGATTTTCTGAACCGATTCAACATGGTAATCATCAGTTGTACGAATATATCTGTCGTATGAAATATTCATATATTTCCAGAGAGCCTTGAATTTAGCTACGATTCCGTCAACATATTCTTTAGGGGTAATATTGGCTTCTGCGGCTTTCTGTTCAATTTTCAGACCATGCTCATCAGTTCCGGTGAGGAACATTACGTCATAACCCTGCATTCGCTTATAGCGAGCTATTGAATCACACGCTACTGTTGTATAGCAGTGACCTATATGCGGATCGCCCGACGGATAATATATCGGGGTAGTGATGTAAAAGGGTTTTTTTGACATAATTATCTCTCCTATCATAGTGTAGTTCTTTTATTATACCACATTTTTTTACATTTGTCCAGTATTTTATTATTTCACCCGGCTAAATTTTAAGGCAGCACCGCACAAAGTACGATATTGCCTTAATAAGGCAGTTCAACTATAAACGCCGAACCCTTCCCGATACTGCTTTCCACACGGACACTTCCGCCCATCTGCATTACCGAATGCTTTACGATAGACAACCCCAGACCTGTTCCCTTGACTTTTCCAGAATGGCTTTTATCGCCCCTGAAAAATCGCTCAAAGACACGTTCAAGCTGTTCGGACGGAATGCCTGAACCGGTATCGCTGACAGTCAGAACCGCACATTTTTTTCCGGACTCTATATTAACTTCAAGGCTTCCGCCCTGAACATTATACTTTATTCCGTTATCGCAAAGATTATAAATTATATCATTAAGCATAAGTCTGCTGCATTTCAGTTTAATATGTTCACCCGTAACAACTGCTGATATCTCTTTTTCTTCGGCACTGTGCCTTAATCTTAAAAGCACTTCTTCAGCGGCGGTAAAAAGGTCATTTTCAGATATATCAGGAACAGTTACTCCCTCATCAAGCTTGGAAAGTGCAATTGTATCGTTAACCAGCGAAATAAGTCTTTCAGCTTCACTGTGTATCTTTTCTCCAAACTGCTGAACATCTTCTGCACGAACCATATTTTCTACAAGCATATCGGATATGCCGTAAATGGTTGTAAGCGGAGTTTTAAGTTCATGGGAAACATTTGCCGTAAACTCCCTTCTCATGGTTTCAAGCTTGAATTTTTCAGTAACGTCCATGATAAACACCACAATACCGCATACCATGTCTATTCTTCTTGCAGGGCTTGCTATTACCTCACGTTCACCGTTTTTCATTTCCAGAACACATTCGGAACGCACTCCTCCGAGGGCATTCAGCACGCATCTTCTGAAATTATCAGAATTATTAAGTGCATATATACTTTGTCCCACGCTGAAATTTTCGGTTTCAAGAAGAAACTCCGAAGCCTGATTCATCGAAATAACGTTCAGCTTCTGGTCTGCGATAATAATTCCTTCGCTCATGCTTCCGACTATAAGTTCAAACTGACGGCGATTCTGCTGAAGCTCGTCCATTTGTCTGCGAACTTTTACATTCTGTGTATTGAGCTTATTCAGAAGCGGTTCAAGTTCCTTGTAGACCGATTCCGCAACAGGTCTGTCAAGGTCAATATCGTTTATCGGTCTGACTATTTTCTTTGATATCTTTCTTGCCGCAATAACTGAAATAAGCGAAGCCGCAATCAGAATCAGAACAAGAGTACCCGTCATATTCATAATCTGTGCAAACAGGGAACTGTGAAGGGCTGAAACTCTTATCACGCTTCCGTCACCAAGTCTTACGGCGTAATTAAGGGTTGACTGCATAAGCGTTCCCGAATACCGTGTTGAACAGCCCTCGCCGTCCTGAACTGCTTCCTGAAATTCCTCACGGTCTGAATGATTGTCAAGGAGTTTCTTATCCTGAAACGAATCAAAAAGCACATTTCCGTCTGACGATATCCACGTTACTCTTGACGAATTGCCAAAATCCGTTGCAGTAAGATAATACGAACCGTTCATCTCAACTGCTGAAGCAATAACCCTTGCTTCACGCATTAGACCATTTATCGACCTTTCCTTTGAATAGCTGTTGCCGAGCAAAGTTGTCAAAAACATTGTAAAAATAACTGCAATTGAAGAAATCAGTATTATGCTCTTGGTTATTTTACTCGTCATCAGCGTTCACCTCAGCCTTATAGCCCACTCCACGGACTGTTCTTACCAAATCGCCGCAGTTCCCAAGTTTTGAACGCAGAGTACGGATATGAACATCAACTGTACGGCTTTCGCCTGAAAAATCGTAGCCCCAGATTTTTTTCAGCAGTTCGTCTCTTGAAAATACCTTGCCCTTGTTTTTTACAAGAAACAGCAGCATATCGTATTCTTTAAGCGTAAGAATGACCTGTTTTCCGTCCGCATACACCTCATGCTCAGACGGACAAAGGCAAAGTCCGCCCATAGTCAGTTTTTCGGAAGCTGACCTTCCTGAGCGTCTTAAAAGTGCCTTTATTCTTGAGATGAGTTCCATAGTACCGAAAGGCTTGGCTATATAGTCATCAGCACCGCTGTCAAGGCCTTCCACCTTATCAGCTTCACGTCCGAGTGCAGTGAGCATAATTATTGGTATATCTGCGGTTTCAGGATTTTCCCTGAGTTTTTTCATAACAGAAATACCATCCTCCTCCGGAAGCATTCTGTCAAGCAAAACAAGTTCCGGAACACGTTCTTCAACAGCCTTTCTGAATTTGCTCGGATATTCAAAGCCTTCCGCCTCAAATCCGGAACTATTAAGGGCATAAATAACGAAATTTCTTATACCGCCGTCGTCCTCAAGAAGATAAATCATATTGGTCATCTCACTTTCATAAACATTATACCACACTACTGCACAAACGGTCAAGGTGATATTTTTGCAGGCCGTATTCACAGAAAATTAACATTTTGTATGCTGACTTAATAACATAAATATTGTATAATAATAATGTATAATTATGTCACTATCTTTACCAATTCGGAGGAATTTCACCAATGGAAAAAAAAGAGATACGCCAATATGCCGTGATTTCACTTTTTGCAATAGCCGTATGCCTGATCGTACAGAATTTCAGCATAATATCCAAGATAGCTGCCCTTGCGGCAAATGCTTTGAAGCCTATGATAATAGGCATATTCATAGCCTATATTTTTAATATTGTCATGAGTTCGTTTGAAAAAAGATATTTTCCGAAATCCGACACAAAACTTATAAAAAATACAAGACGTCCTGTCTGTCTCGCACTTTCATTCATTATAACGCTTGCCATTCTTGCTTTGGTAATGTACATCGTTATTCCTGAAATAGCCAATGCCTTCCGTGTTCTTTATCACGAAATACCGCCAAAATTCACTGAATTTCAGAAATTCGCCGTGGATACCCTCAAGGAATATCCTGAAATACAGAGTGAAATAAAGTCCATAAAATTTGACTGGGCGGCTATAATCGGAAAGTTTTCAGGCTTCCTTACTTCAGGCATTGCAGGTATTCTAAGTTCGGCTGTTGACATAATCGGCGGCTTTACAGCTTCCGTTACGAATATCGGTCTTGGAATAGTTTTCGCAATCTACATTCTCATCCGCAAAGACAAACTCTTTATTGACTCAAAACGCCTTGTCACCGTTTTCTTCGGCAAGGAAAAATACAAAAAGATCTCCCACTTCTATCACATCACTAATGATACCTTCAAAAGCTTTTTCATCGGACAATTCATTGATGCTCTCGTTCTCGGCTCACTCTGCTTTATCGGCATGACTATTCTCAGACTGCCCTATGCCGCAATGTCTGCAACTCTTGTCGGTGTAACAGCATTCATACCTATCGTCGGTGCATTTATCGGTGCAGGAATAAGTGCGTTCATAATTCTGACCGTAAATCCCATGCAAGCTCTCATCTTTATCATCTTCCTCATTATCATCCAGCAGATAGAAGGCAATTTCGTCTACCCAAAAGTGGTCGGTACTTCAATAGGTCTGCCCGGAATATGGGTTCTTGCGGCTGTAACTATCGGCGGCGGACTCTGCGGAATAATCGGCATGATACTCGGCGTTCCGATAACCGCTTCTGCCTATAAACTCAGCTTTGAAAAGCTTGAAGCTAAGGAACGTGAAATCGCAAAGCAGTCAAAGCCTCAGCATTCCGGCAGCAAAAACAAACGCCGCAGACAAAACCGCAAGCCTTCTCAGAATCAGCCTGCAAACAACTCATCAGCACAAAATTAAACACCCGTCATGAATTTCTCTTTAATGTACAAATTGACTGAACAAGGTTTGACTTTTTTGACAATGAACGGTTTGTAAAATACCGCTATATAACGCTGAATAGCCCCGAAACTGTCTTTATTTTTCAGTTCCCGTCAGCGTTTTGTCACATTTTTAAACCGTAAATTAACTTTTTGCAGTCCACACCATCACGGTGATGTTTGACATACCTTTTACATTGTGCTACTATTATTGTAGTACACAGAAATATATAGTACCCTGCCGTGACAGGGTGTCAGGAAAGGAGTTCTGATATATGATCAATACATGGTCAAATGAATGGGACGGTTTCAAGGAGGGAAGATGGAGTTCTACCTCCATTAACGTTCGTGATTTCATCAAGAAAAACTACACTCTCTATGAGGGTGACGAAAGCTTCCTCGCTCCCCCGACAGAAGCTACTTTAAAGCTCTGGGAACAGGTAATGGATCTCTCCCGTCAGGAACGTGAGGCAGGCGGTGTCCTTGATATGGACACAAAAATTATCTCAACAATTACCTCGCATGATGCAGGCTACCTCAACAAAGACCTCGAACAAATAGTCGGACTCCAGACTGACAAGCCCTTCAAACGTGCTTTACAGCCATTCGGCGGCATAAGAATGGCACAGCAAGCCTGCAAGGAGTACGGCTATGAAGTTGATAAGGAAGTTGTTGATATCTTCACAAAATACAGAAAGACACATAATCAGGGAGTTTTTGATGCTTATACTCCGGAAATGCGTCTTGCCCGTCACTCCGCTATCCTCACAGGTCTTCCCGACGCTTACGGCAGAGGACGTATCATAGGCGATTACAGACGTGTCGCACTTTATGGTATTGACCGCCTTATCGAGGACAAAAAACATCAGATAGATACATCCCTCGTCCGCATGACTTCCAAGAATATCCGCCTTCGTGAAGAACTTGCAGAACAGGTTCGTGCTTTGCAGGAACTGAAAAAACTGGGCGAGATATACGGCTTCGATATCTCCAAGCCTGCCGCAACCGCAAAGGAAGCTGTTCAGTGGCTTTATTTCGGTTACCTCGCTGCTGTTAAGGAGCAGAACGGTGCAGCTATGTCACTTGGACGTACCTCAACTTTCCTCGACATCTATATTCAGCGTGACCTTGAAAAAGGTATACTCACCGAATCTCAGGCTCAGGAACTTATCGACCACTTTATCATGAAGCTCCGTATAGTCAAATTCGCAAGAACACCTGAATATAATTCACTTTTCTCAGGCGATCCGACATGGATCACAGAATCCATCGGCGGCGTTGACGTTGACGGTCACCCGCTTGTAACCAAAAACAGCTTCCGTTACCTCCATACCCTTGAAAACCTCGGTACTGCTCCAGAACCAAATATGACTATCCTCTGGTCACAGAAGCTTCCAAGAAAATTCAAGGAATACTGTGCTAAAATTTCAATAAAAACTTCTTCTATCCAGTATGAGAACGACGATATGATGAGAGTTATCCACGGTGATGACTACGCTGTTGCCTGCTGCGTTTCCTCAATGAGAGTCGGCAGAGAAATGCAGTTTTTCGGTGCAAGAGCAAATCTCGCCAAATGTCTTCTCTACTCCATCAACGGCGGCGTTGATGAACGCCTCGGCATTCAGGTCGGCCCAAAATTCAGACCTGTTGATACCGAATACCTCGATTATGACGACGTATGGTCAAAATACCTCGACATGATGGAATGGCTCGCCGGTCTTTACGTCAACACACTTAACGTTATCCATTATATGCATGATAAATACAGCTACGAGCGTTTACAGATGGCTCTCCATGACAGAGATGTAAAGCGTTACTTCGCTACGGGTATCGCAGGTCTTTCCGTTGTGGCAGACTCACTTTCGGCTATCAAGTACGCCAAAGTCAAGCCTATCCGCAAGGATATCGAAATTAAGGATAAAAACGGAAATGTCACCGATATCGCCAAAAATATCGTGGTTGACTACGAAATCGAGGGCGATTTCCCGAAATACGGCAACAATGACGACCGTGTTGACTCAATCGCTGTTATGGTTGTCCGCACATTTATGGATATGATAAGAAAACATCACACTTATCGTGACGGTGTGCCTACAATGTCGATCCTTACCATAACTTCAAATGTCGTTTACGGCAAGAAAACAGGCAATACTCCCGATGGACGCAAACAGGGCGTTCCGCTTGCTCCGGGAGCAAATCCGATGCACGGCAGAGATACCCACGGTGCAGTTGCTTCTCTTTCTTCTGTTGCAAAACTTCCGTTCAGACACGCTCAGGACGGTATATCCAATACATTCTCTATAATTCCTGATGCACTCGGCAAGGATATGGAGGTTTTCGTCGGCGATATTGACCTTGACAAGCTCAGAGGTGAACAGGAATGACAGTTCCCGAAAAACCTGATGAACTCGCTGACCTCATTGATATGCTCATGGCTCAGGGAAACGGTCATGTTGATATTATCTCAGACGAAAACGGCTCAGGATTTAAAATCAATACTGTCAAAAGTACCGACTGCTCAGGCAGAAAAAGTGCTTGCTGCCAGCCAACAGAGCTTGACGAAGATGATGATTAACTTCAACAGGAGGAAATATTATGGATAATCAGAAACAAATTGATAACCTTATTGACCTTATCGACGGTTATACCGAAAAAGGCGGTCACCACCTCAATATAAACGTCTTTTCAAGAGAAACGCTCCTCGACGCTCAGGCTCATCCTGAAAAATATCCTCAGCTTACTGTAAGAGTTTCAGGATATGCTGTCAACTTTGTTAAACTTACTAAAGAACAGCAAGACGACGTTATCTCCCGTACCTTCCATGCTTCATTATAATCAAAAATAACAGTACACCTTAACAGCATTGCTCATATAGAAGTTTTTACTATTTATCGGGGCAAACCTTTCTGAGGAAAGGTTCTTCCCCGAACCCC
>JAZQND010000125.1:0-4563 GCA_045627145.1 Ruminococcus sp.
TCGGGGGTTCGATTCCCTCCTGCGTCGCTTATGATGTGCATCCTGACGGCAGGAAGCAGTCTGCTAAACTGTAGGACTTCACGGTTCAGGGGGTTCGACTCCCCCGCACATCGCTCAATTTAGTCATTCTCACAGAAATGAGTAAATTAAGAACAGTAATGGATAAATTGTCGCAAGAAAAAAGGCTGAATGAATCAGCCTTCTTTTTATTCTACCTTTCCTTATTTCGTGAACTCGAACTCCGTCTTCTTTGAAGCCCTGTTCCATACGAGCTTCGCCTTACCCTTTTTGCCGGACTTCCAAGTGAACTCGTGCTCCGCTGTCTCTCCCTTCGCAAGAAGGCTCTCAAGGTCTTTCTCCGTGGTCTTGTATCCGCATATCTCCGAACCTAACGAGAAGTCCTTATCAGTACAGTACCAGCCGTACTGTCCGCATCTTAAGGTCTTACCGCAGGAAGGGCACTTATATTCCTTACCGCTCGTATCCGTCCCGGCGGTAGTACTGCCTGTACCCGTACTGCCTTTTTTTGATGCTGTACCCGCACCCGTGCCCTTTGAAGCATTTCCCGTTCCCGAAAAAGACTTCGTTCCACTGAATACGGTTCCTACTACCGTCTCAATGTAGCCGTGTGAGTATTCCTCATAGGCAGTGACAGGCAGGCTTCCCGAAGCGATGTCAGAGAGCTTCTGTTCCATCTCTGCCGTCTTCTCCGGTGAGAGGATGGTCTCATCGTAGTACCTTATCGCTTCAACGATTGCCCTGCCGTTTGCGGTGGGTGCAATCTTCTGGGACTTGTCTATCGTGATGTATTCCTTGTCCTTGAGCTTCTCGATGATGCCTGCACGGGTAGCAGAGGTTCCGATACCGCAGGTCTTAATCTGCTCACGGAGTTCCTCGTCCTCGATGGGCCTGCCTGCCTTTTCCATCGCAAGTATCATCGTACCCGTGGTATATGCTGACGGTGCCTTTGTCTGCATGGGCTTCAAATCGAAGGACTTGACGCTTACCACATCCCCCTTCTTCAAATCGGTGCTGAAGGTCACGGGCTTCTCATTATAGAGAGCCTTCCAGCCGAGGTCGATGGTGGATTTTCCCGAAGCAAAGAACTGTTCCTTATTCTTATGCTCATAGGTCACCGATACAGCCTTATATACATAGGGAGGCTTGAATATCGCCTCGAAGCGGTTCGAGATGTCGTCATAGACCTTCTGTTCAAGGTCTGTGAGCGAAGCCTTCAAGCCTGTAGGGATTATCGCATAGTGGTCTGTGATTTTGGAATCGTCCACATACTTCGGAGGAACCTTATAGCCCCTGCCTGCGAGTTCCTTTGCTACTGCAGAGGAGAGTACCCTCGCATCAGTCCTCGGATATGTGGTCATCTTCTTCTCATATAAGGACTGTGCTACCTCAAGGGTCTTGTTGGGGCTTATCTTGTAGTTCTTCGAGCACCACGCCTGAAGGTCTGCAAGGTTGAAGAGCAGGGGTGCATATTCCTTCTTGTCCTCGACCTTTATATCCTTTACAGAGAGGTGCATATCCTTATCAAGGTCAGAAACGAGTGCTTCCGCATCCTTCCTGTTCTTAAAGCCTGACTCGTTATAGAGGAGGTCTGACTCGAAGTTCGGTGTACCCTTTACTGCCTTCCATACGGGCTCAAGGTCTGTTCCTGCCTTTATGCCGAAGTAATCGGTAGGCTTGAAGTCCTCAATCTCCTTCTGCCTTCTGACCACCATATCGAGCACGGGGGTCATTACACGACCTACGGCGATGACACCGATGCGGTTCTTGATGGTATAGGCAGGAGAGAAGTTCATTCCTATCAGCCAGTCCGTCTTCGCCCTTTCATAGCCTGCCTCAATCATAGGCTTGTAATCCGCATAGTCCTTTGCTTCCCTTATGCCGTTCTTGATTGATTCATCGGTGTAGGAGTCAATCCATACTACCTTCTCTGACTTCACATTCTTCGGGAGCGTGACATCCGAACCGTCCTTGCCGAATACCTGATTACGGATTAACGCCTGAATGTAGATGCCTTCACGCCCGGAGTCGCCTGCATAATAGATAGTGTCGATATCCTTCTGCTTATACAGTTCCTTGATGACATCAAACTGTTTCTTTGTAGCATATGAAGGCTTGTAGAACCACTTCGAGGGGAAGTAAGGGTAGTTCTCCTGCTTCCAGCCGGAGCCCTTGTGTGTCTTCGGGAGCATCTTCCCTTCCTTCTGCTCGTCTACCGAGCCTAACTCGATTAAGTGACCGACTGCCCATGTAATCTGAATGTCGGATTTAAGAAAATCAGAATATCCTTCCACATAGCCGTCAGTCTTGCCCTCTGACCTTACACCGAGTACCTTGCGGTATTCCTGTGCCACGGAGGGCTTCTCTGTTATGAGTATTATCTTTCCCATTGTATCTCCTTTATGGTTATTTGAACATTGTTTCATAGATATATCATATCACATATATCAGACAATGTATACAGTTAACCGTTTTCCTGTTCCTTTACTTTCACATATAGTTAATAACGGGTTTTTAACTATACACATAATGAAAGGCTTAAATCAATTCGGAATTAGGAATGCGGAGTGCGGAATTATAGTTTGATTATGAATGTTAAGTTTGACTTCGTGATTCATAGATTCTGATTTTTAAGGAAAGGAGAAATGTTCATATTTATGAAGAGTTTCAGGATAAAGATAGGCACCCGCATAGAAACGGTAGAGGAAGGAATGCATCTCTACACATGCAGGACAAAGGGGTTCCAGACAGCTTATAACGACATGGTCTTTGCCAAGCCCATGGAAAATCCCCAAATCCAAATCGTGCATATGTCCTTCATACAGCCGGAAGACCTTGAAAAGCTGACCGCATGCATGAAGGAAGTGAAATACCTTTATTCAGGGGCTACGCAGTCACTCATGGAATACAAGCCCGATTATGGAAAGTTAAGGGCTGTGTTCGGGATAAAACAGAACGAATATCCCATAGAACTGCATTCCTATACGCTTACGGCAGGCGGTGACGGAAAGCCTGAGCTTAAATCGGAAACGATGCGGGCAAGGCTTGAAGGTGACTGTTACGAAGTCCTTACGGAGCATACCCTCTCGAATGGAAGGATTAAGACGGAAGAAGAGGAGATATTCAGGAACAGCACGGAAAAAATCACCGTGACGGGAATGGATGGCGAAAGAGAGATAAGGCTCTCACTGATAACCGCAGAAAAGGATAGGATGGCGGTATACGGGGAAATGAGAAAAACGCTCATGGACGAAATGAAGTATCTCGAAGCTACCTACCGCAAAAGCATCAGGTGCATGGAGAAAATGGATATCTTCATAAAAGACCTTGAGGGCAGGGAAGACGAAATGGAAAGATGAGGAGGAAGGATATGGATAAGGAAAGGACTGGGATTACCCTTGAGGAAGCCGAAAGGCTCATAAGCAGGTATCTCTACGATGACGATGCTCTGGATTACGATGAATATGACCGGGAGTATGAAGAAGGCGTACATTATTCCCGTACAGGGAAGATAGAACGCATCGGATGTGAGAACACCATCGGGGATATGGAGTTCTTTTCGGTCAGCATACAGGAAAAGAGCTATACTGCGGACATGTACGGGGTAGATATCGGTGCACCCGATGATGACGACAGGGATTATGAATATATATTCTGTATCAGCAGAAACGATGATGGAAGCCTGACTGCCCAAAATACGGGATTCACGCCTGACGATGTGCTTAATGTATGGCTTGACGGTGCATCGTTTTCGGAGAGGGAAGATTGTGTGGACATAACGGTTCATCATGACGGAGGGCTCATATGCCTTTCCGGAAAAGAAAAAAACATATATGGAACATTACAGGAAATCAGGTACCATGAGGATGGCTGGTATACAGGAATCCGCAGTGAGGACTGGGATTACCATGTGACCGTCTCCTATGATAAAAAGAGCGGGCATACGGAAGCATATTTCCATATCGACTGCTACAGTGAGGATGGGGAAGTAAGGAAGGTAATGGAGAAAATATGCAGTGACCATGATATCCCTTTAGGTGAGGATTTATCCCTGACAGCCCTGTCTGAAACGCAGGGCATGATATTCTGGGGAATGGCACAGGTATGGTCAGAGTACATACTGGATACGGAAGAAGAGGAGGCAGAAAGATGAAAACCTTATGCACGGTACTGATGTGGATGAGCTTCATATGGCTCTTCATTGAAATCTCCGTCATGGGATGGAGGCTCAAGAGTGCATGGCTGAAATACAGGGGCGATGAAATCAGCAGGGAGGAATATGACAGAAAGACGGGGTCTGTCATAAGGCGTGGCATCAGGATGTTCCTCATACTGTCCATAGTGACAGCCCTTCTTGCAGGGATACACGATATGCTCATATGAACAGGAAAGGAGTCGGGAATACCCGGCTCCTATTTTTATGCTCTTTCTCCATGTTATTTCCTTTACCTTTCCCACCCGAACATCCCGGGTTCGCAGTTGTCACAGTCGTCATACTCGCCGTTCGCAAGACCCCCACAGCTTCCTGTGATATCAGGCTCGTAG
>JAZQND010000126.1:0-4769 GCA_045627145.1 Ruminococcus sp.
GTGCATAAACGACATAGGCAAGCATTAATGACAGAAAAACAAGCAAAGCAATATATAAACGTTTCAATCTGCGGATAAGCTTTTCATACATGATTTTCGTCCCCCTTTTGAAAATCGGATGTTTGTTTACCACTTAAGTCAACACCGGACAAAGCACGTCTGACGACTTTGTACGTCATAAACTTGTTTCTTTTCTGTCATCCTGCACAGAAATTCCTTACATACGAAAGTATGCCTGCGGAATTTCTATACAATCTGACAAAAAAACTGACTGCGTTTCTGCCGCACAATCTTTGTGCAGTGCTGCCTTAACTTTCACAGCGGAATGCAGGGAAAGAAAGGCTGAAATATATGGCATTAAATATTAAACGTCCGAATGGTACAGAGGACATTCTGCCAAAGGATGTCTATAAATGGCATACCATTGAAAAAATCGCAAGAGAAACCGCTGAAAGCTACGGCTTTTCCGAAATTCGTATACCGACTTTTGAAAACACAGACCTTTTTCTTCGCTCTGTAGGTGAAACCACAGACGTTGTTCAGAAAGAAATGTATACCGTTGTTGCCAAGGAAACCAAGTTTACACTTCGTCCTGAAGGTACTGCCGGTACTATCCGTGCAATGCTTCAGAACGGTCTGCTTAACGAGGCTCTGCCGCAGAGAGTATATTACATTCTCTCATGTTTCCGTCATGAACGCCCGCAGGCAGGCAGACTTCGTGAATTTCATCAGTTCGGACTGGAAATGGCCGGAAGTTCTTCACCGGCTGCTGATGCAGAAGTCATCAGTCTTGCTAAAACGATACTTGACCGTCTTGGCATTAAAAACGTTGAATTGAACATCAATTCAATAGGCTGCCCTACCTGCCGTGCAAAATACCACGATGCCCTTAAAGCTTATTTTTCAGCTCGTGAAAGTGAACTTTGTGATACCTGCCGTGAACGTCTTGTTAAAAACCCAATGCGTATTCTTGACTGCAAAAGCCCGATTTGTCAGGATATCGGAAAAGATGCTCCCGTTATCCTCGATTATCTCTGCGAGGAATGCAGCGAACACTTTGAAAAGCTTAAAAAATATCTCTCCGGTTTCGGCATTTCTTATGTAGTAAATCCCAAAATCGTCAGAGGTCTGGATTACTACACAAAGAGCGTTTTTGAATTTATCACAACCGAAATTGGTGCACAGGGTACAATATGTGCCGGCGGAAGATACGACGGTCTTATTGAACAGCTCGGAGGTCAGCATACCCCCGCACTCGGTTTTGCTATGGGTATAGAAAGACTTCTGCTTGTTATGGAAAAGCAGAACTGTGATTTCCTTACTCCTAAAAAGTGCGATATTTATTTTGCAACTATGGGCGAAGCAGCTCTCGAAAAGGCCATCTCTCTCACAAAAGAACTTCGTGAAATGGGCTATTGTGCCGAATATGACCTCATGGGACGTGGAATCAAGCCCCAAATGAAATACGCTAACAAGATAAATGCTGCATTTACTGTAGTTATCGGTGATAATGAGCTTGAAAGCGGTAAAGTTAAGCTGAAGGAAATGACTAAGGGCGACGAAACCGAAATAGCCCTTGATGATAAATTTGTCGCAAATTTTGACGCAGTATTCATTGATAAAATGTTTGAAGAAATTGATGAAGCTTCGGCTGTTAAAATGTTCGGACAAATGTCTGCACCACAGCAGTAAAAAGTTTTTAGGAGGATAACAGCAATGGCTGAAAGTATGAAAGGATTAAAGCGTACCCACTACTGCGGAGATGTCACAGAAATCGGCAGTGAAGTAGTAGTAGGAGGTTTTGTAGACAGAATAAGAGATAAGGGCGGTGTTATCTTTATCGTCCTCAGAGACAGAACAGGCGTTGTTCAGCTTCTTTTCAATGACGAAACTGACAAGGAAATTTTTGAAAAAGCTTCATCATGCAGAAGCGAATACGTTCTTATGGCTAAAGGTCAGGTTCGTGAACGTGAAAGCAAAAACGACAAACTGAAAACAGGAAATGTCGAAATTTTTGTTACAGAACTTCGTATACTTTCAAAAGCCCAGACTACACCTTTTGAAATTACCAGCGAAACCAAGGTTAATGAGGAACTTCGTCTGAAATACCGTTATCTTGACCTCAGACGTGAACCTCTCCAGAAAAATATTATTATGCGTCACGAGATTGCAAGAGTTACCCGTGAATATTTCTATGAGAACGGCTTCCTCGAAATTGAAACTCCTATGATGATGAAGTCAACTCCGGAAGGTGCAAGAGATTATCTTGTTCCTTCACGAGTTCATCCGGGTAAGTTCTACGCACTTCCGCAGTCACCGCAGATTTATAAGCAGCTTCTTATGATTGCAGGCTACGACCGCTACATTCAGCTCGCCAGATGTTTCCGTGATGAGGATCTTCGTGCAGACCGTCAGCCGGAATTTACACAGATAGACCTTGAAATGTCATTTGTTGACACTGAAGATATTCAGGAATGCGTTGAAGGCTTCATTCAAAGAGTTTTCAAAGAAGTTATAAACGTTGATGTTCCGCTTCCGCTTCCAAGACTTACTTTTGCCGATGCTATGAACCTTTACGGTTCTGATAAGCCTGATACACGTTTCGGCTTTGAGATTCAGGATATCACAGACACCGTAAAAGATATTGATTTCGTTGTTTTCAAAAATGCAATTGATGAAGGCGGTTCTGTTCGTGCCATAAATGTCAAAAACGGCGCAGGAACCTATACCCGTAAAGAAATTGACAAGCTTGTTGACCACGCAAAGGGCATTGGTGCAAAAGGTCTTGCATACATTCGTTGGGCTGATGAACCAAACTGCTCTTTCAAAAAATTCCTTGCTGAAGGTGAGCTTGAAAAGATATGTTCAGCAGTTGGAGCAGAACAAGGCGACCTCGTTCTTATTTGTGCCGACAAAACCAAAACCGTTCTTTCAACTCTCGGTGCAATTCGTCTTATATGCGGAAAACGCCTTGACGTTATTCCGGAAGATAAATATAACTTCCTCTGGATAACTGAAATGCCGTTCTTTGAATTTGACGACGACAGTCAGACATGGGTTGCCGCACATCATGCTTTCACAATGCCTATGGAAGAATGTCTTGAATACCTCGACACAGATCCCGCAAATGTCCGTGCAAAGGCTTGGGATCTCGTTCTCAACGGTACTGAACTTTCAAGCGGTTCAATGCGTATCACCGACTTTGAACTTCAGCAGAAAATGTTTGAAGCTCTCGGCATGACAGATGAAGAAATTCAGGCTAAGTTTGGTTTCCTTGTTGATGCATACCGTTATGCTGCACCGCCTCACGGAGGAATGGGAATCGGTCTTGACCGTCTTGCTATGATAATGTGTAATGCAGAGAGCCTCCGTGACGTAACAGCATTCCCGAAAGTTCAGAATGCAAGTGAACTCATGTCAGAATGTCCAACACAAGTTGATGACGAAAGCCTTGATGTTTTAGGAATCAGTGTCATAAAGAAGGAAGAAAAAGAATAATTATATATATTGGTATTCCAAAAACGAATATTATATTAGTTTTTTCCACTTGACAATTTGAATGAAATACTATATAATATTTGTTGTAATTGAATAAAAATTCTGGGAGCTGTCTGTAGAGGTAGCTCCCTTTCTGTTTATTTGTAATTTTTTGTAATTATTCAATTGCTGAATCAGCAGCTTGAATTGCTGCTATAATAAAGACAACATCACACAAAGCACATCCGTTGACTTTGTAAGGGGTTGCCAAAAGTAAAAAAAATATAAAGAGGTGATATTAAAATGGCTTCAGAAGCTGTAAAGAAAATTCTTGCCGCAGAAGCTGATTCAGAAAGAAAAAATTCTGATGCCCGAAAAAAACGTGACGAAACTATTGCCAATGCACAGGGCAATGCTTCACTCGCAGTTCAGAAAAAACTTGCAGAAGCTGCTTCAAATTCAGCCGCAGTCAGGAAGGAGTATTCGCAGAAAACTGAACAGTACAGAAAAAACGCAGAATCTGAATATGAAAAAAAGATTTCTGATATACGAAAAACAGCCGAACTAAACATGGAAAAAGCGGTAGATTCAGTTATGAAAGAATTTTTCTGATACTGATTTGAGTAAATGGAGAGTGATGTAAAATATGGCGAAGCTCAGAATGAAAAAAATAGAGCTTATTGCAATGCTGACCGACAGCAAGAAAATTATCGAACTTTTGCAGCGGCGTGGAGTAGTTGAAATTTGCCGTGATAATGATGAACTGCTGACCAAAACAAATATCACGGCAGTCGTCGGAGAATTTGACAAATTCCGCAATACAGCACTTCAGGCTTTGGAAATTCTTGATATTTACGCTCCCGAAAAGCTTAACATAACCGAAATGCTTGAAGGACGGCGTGAAGTTGAAAAGGATATTCTTGGAGAAACTGCTGTCAAGCTTGAAAAAACAATGAACTCTGCAAACGAAATCCTGAAATGTCAGAGGCTTATGACAGAAACAGATACAGCAATTACACAGATAAATGTAAAAATTGATATGCTTCAGCAATGGCGTGAACTGGATATCCCAATGAATTTCAGAGGTACTGCAACTACAAAAGCTTTCATTGGTTCTGTCCCGATTTCAGGAACCGAAACAGAATTTGAGGAAAAACTCGGTAAAAAATGTCATGTTGAGATTATTTCAGCAAATAAAGAACAAACAAATATATTTGTAATGTGTCGTAATGAAAATGCTGAAGAAACAGAAAATGCTCTTAGAAAACTGGCATTTATTCCGATTTAAGTCG
>JAZQND010000127.1:0-5719 GCA_045627145.1 Ruminococcus sp.
GTTTTCTGACACAGAATTTCTTCGTCAGGACGAGCAGAAAAATTCATGATTTAATTGGGGGAGCAATAGATATTTATTTTTGTCCCTTTGTGCAATGAGATGTACTGAAAAAGCAATGGCGGAGCAATAATTATTGCTCCGCCAATTGAATTTGCGACATCTTATGTTTAAACAGTATCTTACTGTTATCAGGTGTTCAGCATAATATCATGCCAATCAGTTTCTTCGGCAATAAGCCATTCCAAACCACGTCTGCGTTCAAAAACTACTTCCTCATTTAAATCACCGATAGGCAGTTTCGGATCAATCCATTTTTTCTGAACTGTAGCCCAGTGGTAACGATAGAACAAATCAAGCATATCGAGAATTTCTTCTGTATCACGCAGTTTGCATTTGCTTATGAAGTCGGCTTGTGAATTGCAGCCTGAAACAAGGCGTACAAGTTTTTCACAGTCGCAGATACAGCTATTGTCATCCATATTGTCAATCAGGCCCAATGCCCATGCAAGTGAACAGCAGCATTCATATTCCCAGACAACATCCGTACATTCCTGTTGTGTCGGACTGCCTGCAAGAACGCTTTTTTCTTTTGCATTAAGTGAATCCATGACATCAAACTGTTTAAGAAGATTTGTAAAAAACTCAATTCCTTCAGAACTGTCATTACCAAGCTCAAATACAATCTGTATGGTTACAATAGAGGCAATGTATCGTTTGCAGATTGTTTCAAGCGATTTAACAGTAACCTCATTGCTTGGCGGAACCATCGGAAGATTAGGATTTACACCAATGTTTTGTTTTTTTATAATTTCTTCGGAAGCCGCTTTACGTTCCTGTGGCGTTTTCATAATAATTCGCTCCTTTTTCAGAATTATGCGGTACTGTGTAGGTTTTATTTTTCAGAAGAAGATGAGGAAAGCAGCTCATTTTTCATTATGCAGAGGTCAAGTACATCAAGTTTATTATCATTATTGTAATCTGCGGCTTTCCAGTCTGAAAGATTTGCCTCGGAAAAATTCAGCAGCCATTTCTGGAAAAGTACAACATCAGCTATAGAGAATGAGCCGTCTTTATTAATATCGCCATTTGGTGATGATATTTCATTTTTCAGCAGAGTATACTCTATATTATTTTCTTTCAGGCATTTGAGAGTTTCAGTATTATCGTTAACTTTGATTTCAGCCGAACAGTTTAAAAATGCCTCCTTGCCGATACTTATTATATTATCAGGAAGTGTGATTTCCTTCAAATTTTTACAACCTCTGAAAGTACCTTCGCCAATACTTGTGATATTTTGGGGGAGCTTAACCGACTCAAGCAGATTATCTTCATGATATTGTGAGAAATAGAAAGCGTATTCTCCGATGCTTTCTACAGAATCAGGAATTTGGATTTCTTTCAGTGATTCACATTCGGAAAAAGCACCATTTCCGATTCTGGTAACGCTGTCAGGAATTACAACTTCATCAGCATATATACAGTAGCTGAACGCCCAGTCACCGATACTTGTGATACCGTCTTCAATTACGATTTTTTTAATGTATCCACTTGCATCAGTAAGAGGAGAATTAGGAAGGTCGGAATCACTGCCTAAAACATAGTTTATCATATCTCCTTTGCCGCTGAGAGTAAGAACGCCTTCTTTTGTGATTTTCCATTTGATATTATCGCCGCAGAAGCCTGTATAAACAATTTTCTCATCGCCGCCTTCAATAGACTGAAACGGCATATGCCTGTCCATTGCATATTCATAAGCCACGCTTTTTTCACTGCTTATTATTGTCAGGTCAGGGCTGCAGAAGCTTAAAGGATCTACGCCGAATTCTTTAACGCTTTTAGGGATAGTGATTTCTGAAAGTTTTTCACACTTCTGGAAAACGTAATTTCCTATTTTTCTTGTGTGTTCGGGAATTACGATGGATTTAAGTTCAATGCAATTATAAAATGCATTATTTTCAATTTCTAAAAGATTTTCAGGAAGTTTCACATCAGTAAGATGTCCGCAGCCTTCAAAAGAATGATCGGCAATAATCACTACGTCGGAAGGAAGCTCTATTTTTTCCAGACCTGAATATGCAAAAGCGTAGCTGTCTATTAAAGTCAGATACTGCGGAAAATTCAAACTTTTAAGTCCGCTACAGCCATAAAATGCGTGCATGAATATTTGCGTAACGCTGTCAGGGAGTACAGCACTTTCGAGATTTCTGCACCTGTAAAATGCATACATACCGATACCTGAAATACCGTCCTCTACAACGAGGCTTTTGATTTTATCCAGATATTCAGGCTTTTCATCACAGTTAAATGCTGAATCGTCAATCAAGCCGCTTCCGCTGATAGTAAGAACACCGTCGGCATCAATTGTGAAAGATGCTTTTTCACCGCATTTGCCCTCATCAATAATTTTCGATGCTGCATTTGCTGATATTTCGGTATTGACCGGAAATGTTTCTGAATTCTGAAACGGGATTGCAGATACTGCAATCAGAAAAGTTGAAACACCAGCGATAATTTTTTTCATTTTCATAAAGATCCTCCTTTTTTAACCCAATCATTTTAAGCGGACAGAGCGTGAAACCAAAAAAGCTCTTTGTCAGCTTTGATTTATTAATTTTTAACAAAAAATCATCCGGATTTTTGTATGGATAAACAATGCTTGCTATTGCATAACGGGATAAATATATATGTCTTCCCTATTTTACCATATATAACTATAAAAGTCAATATACAGTTTACTTTTTTGACATGATTTATTAATTTTGCCGTAATCACCAGATTGATTGTCACATATTTTAACATACTGATTTCCGACAAAAGAAAAATTTATTTCCTTTTTTTCAATGAGAAAGACGCAGAGAAATTATATGGGCACCTCTAAAAAACCCTTCTGAGAAAAAGCATCTATGCACAGCATCTGCTGCGTCAAGCCCTCTCGTAGTGCGAAAGCACGCCTTCGATGACTTTTCTTGCATCTACTGTACCTATCTGCTTTTTCTTACTCAAAACGGGTTTTTAGAGGTGCCCATATTTTAATAAGTTTTGAGGTGGGAGGTTTAGCATTGGGAGCAATATTGACATTTTATATTTCTTGTGCTATAATCCTGATATAAACAGCTATAGAGATGCCATTATATTTATATGAGGAGTTTCATGGAAATTATTGCTCCGCCAATTAAATCTTGAATAATTTATGCGAAGTAATGAAGGAGAAAGTCAAGGAAGAAAGCCGCAGCGGAAGCTGTGACCGATTCATTAAAATGTGGCGAAGATTTTTCCTTGCTGTGTGATACAAAGGAACAGTTACCCTATGCTCTGAAATGTCTTGCTTATTTAGATAATTTGCCTCAGGAAGTTGAAAAAAGGCTTCGCAAATATATTTTCAGATATTACAAGGATTTTGAGAAATATTTATTTGAAGATGAAATTGCAGAAATGGGCATTATTGATGAAAATACAGTTTTTGAGCATATTTGTATCTATTCAGTAATAGTAGAAAAAGAGTGCAGACAGGAAAGAATTGAATTTTATGTTGAAGGCGGCTGTGACTGGGAACCTGAACACGGTTTGGAAATTACTTTTTCAAACGGTAAGATACTTTATACAGGATCTTTTGAAGATAATCCACCCTATGTATCATGTTGGGAATCTTCAGATAGATACTATGGTCCTGATGCTAATTTAATAATGAACTATGCTGATAAAGAATAGATATGCTGTATGTCTAAAGGAGAATGTATTATGAAAGATATGGATGTTTTGGAATTTGCAAGAAAGATCAGTATGTTATCAACCGATACACCTTTAGCAGCAGAATTTGATAAAATATATGGACAAAAGGAAAACTGTTGGTGGCTGTGTCAAAGGGAACATCTTACTGTATGGTGCCTGCATTATCCAACAGAAGGCGTAAATGGATATAAACACAAACCAAGCAATAGTTCAAAGGAAATGTATAACCATTTTGGAAGACCTGAAACTTTATTGTGGCTGATTGAATCACTTGGTGAAAACAAAAAAATCATACAGGATTTAATTGACAGAATAAAGGGGATGAACGCCGCTTCTGCCTGTTCTGAAATCAGAAAAACAGTTTCTTATGAAAGAATTTTCGATTTGCTTGTTAAGTGAGTTTACTGTTGCCTTCGGCAGTACGACTAAATGTCTAATGCGATTTTTGTGGTTTTTTACAAAAAAATAAGTTCCTCTTGACATACGGCCTATGAAATGGTATATAATAACTACATGGACATTGTATCCATTTATAAAATATAATTGTTTTAAGAGGGAGGACAATTTTATGAAAAAGGAAACTAAAAAATTACAGAAAGCTGCTGTGATGGTGACAGCCGCAGTAATGACCGTCGGATTCTCACCAAGCATAGGTGCTGTAAGCAACGGCGGATTTACTGCTTATGCAGCGGAAAACGAAAGCTATGTTGATGGCTCGAATGACACTTTTTACTATCTGAAATATTCCGACCACATTTCTGTTTCCGGTCTTAAAAACGAACCAAGCGAACTTGTGATACCGGATACAATTGACGGTCTGCCGGTTACGCAGATCCAGCTTTATTCTTTCCAGTACCTCTCAATCAAAAGTGTCAAATTCCCGGATTCAATTAAAGAAATTGATTCTTATTCATTTTCTGACTGTCCGAATCTAACCGAAGTAACACTTCCGGCAAACATTGAAAGAATCGGTTTCCATGTTTTTGAAAACTGTACATCACTTGAAACTGTCAATTTTCCGGATCATCTTGTAAAAACCTCTGACTTTACTTTTGATAATACACCGTGGCTCACTGCACAGCGTGAAAAAAGTCCGCTGGTCATAGTCAATGATGCAGTAATTGATGCAAGAACAACTACAGGTGATGTAACAATTCCTTCCGGCGTAAAATATGTTGCAAGCGGTGCATTTTCAAAAAATGATAAAGTGACTTCTGTTGTGTTCCCGACAAGCGTGACCGAAGTTGCGGATAATACATTCTGGATGTGCAGCAATCTGAAGTCTGTGGACATCAAGGGTGCTGAAGTTCTTGGAACGACGGCATTCGGATACTGTGAGAAACTGAGCGAACTTAAATTATCAAAGAACCTGAAAAGTATTCAACCTTATTGTTTTTCTGACTGCTCAAATTCAGGAAAGATAACCTTCTACGGTACAGAGAACGACTGGAAAAATGTTGAGATACTTGATGAAGGAAATTTCATTAAAAATTCAAATATTGTGTATGATAGCGGTTCTTTTGAAGAAGTTGCAGGCGATATCAATATGGATGGTACACTTAGTATTGCAGATGCCGTATTACTTCAAAAATGGCTGCTCAATGTTCCGGATACCGAACTGAAAAACTGGAAAGCAGGCGATTTTACAGATGATGCTTTGCTTGATGTTTTTGACCTTATAATGCTTAAAAAAGCTATTATCAGTCAATAAAGCAATAAAAAACCCACTTATCATCAAGATAAGTGGATTTTTTATGTTTATATCTCAAACTTCGCACATCAAAAACAGCGGTACATCTTGAAAAATCAAAAGGAAATGCAACAAAAGTAATTCAATAAAGCAGCATTCAACTTGGTTTTCAAAGTATCCGGGATAGCTTTGAGGAACATATCAACAAAAGCAGAAATCTCATGTTCGGAAATTGACAGGAATTCTTCAGCTTTGCAGATGAACAATTCCATAAGCAATGAAAATGCCTGTGCAAAGCTG
>JAZQND010000128.1:0-18509 GCA_045627145.1 Ruminococcus sp.
GACAGCTTTGCGGTTTCTGAGAACGAAAAGCATAAAAAAGAAATAAAAAAACTCAGACAGGCTGCGGGTCGTGCATCAGAGTGGGCAGACAAAAATGAAAGCACAAAGATCGGATATGATCCGATAAAGGAACATGACCGCAGTATAAGTACCAGAGCATATATAGGTGCAAAAACCAAGAAAATGCAGAGCAGAGTTAAAAATATCGAAAAGCGTATCGACTCCGAAATAGAAGAAAAAGAAGGACTTCTCAAGGATATCGAAAGAACTGCCGATTTGAAACTCATTCCGCTTGTCCACCACAAAAAAGTACTCGTAAATGTAAGGGATTACAGCCTGAAATACAACGATGCAGAATTCCCTGTTTTCAGCGGTCTTACTTTTGAAGCAGCAAAGGGTGAACGTATTGCACTCCACGGCGGAAACGGCTGCGGCAAATCCACTCTCATCAAGATGATACTTGAAAAAGCCGCTTACAGCAGCGATAAGCTTGATATATCCGAAAACGGGATATGTGAAACGGCTTCGGGACTTATTATATCATACGTCAATCAGGATACCTCCATGCTGAAAGGCAGTATCCGTGATTTCTGCGAATCACACTGTATTGACCGCAGCCTTTTCTGCTCCGTACTACGTCAGCTTGACTTTGAACGTGTACAGTTTGAGAAGAATATTGCTGATTTTTCAGAAGGACAAAAGAAAAAGGTTCTCATAGCCGCAAGCCTGCTTACGCCTGCACACCTCTATATCTGGGACGAACCCCTTAATTATATAGACGTTTTTTCTCGTATTCAAATAGAAAAACTTATCGAAGTCCACCAGCCGACTATGCTTTTTGTTGAACACGATTCAAAATTCCGTGAAAAAATCGCCACTAAAACCATTTACCTGTAAGCAGAGATGAATCATCCATTCCATATCATTTTTTGCGGAAAGTTTTCATCATATTTGTTGACATTATACCGAAATTGTAGTATAATTAATTTGTATATAACCCGTGACATCAAGGTGAACTGCACACCATAAATGCAGAAGCAAATATGCGGAAAAATCCGCTATGCATGGAAAGGAGCGAATATGAGTATTTTCAATTTATCCAAAAAACCACCTGAGTTGAGCCGTGACTGGAAAGCATTTCAGCAATTTGTCGGCAATATCGGTGCTTTCACCTACATAGCCAAAGAAAAAGTTGCCTATTTCGATTCAGTTGCTGCTCATATGCTCAATTGCTCAGGCGAAAAACTCAACGAATTTGATTTTTTCAACCTTCTTGAAAAAATTTCCAAATGCCCCGTTGAAGGACAAAAACATATCTACGTTTTTAATGACAACAATACAACACGATACATCAAAATGAACGTCTACGAAAGTAGCGACGAATGGCTTGGTTTCGTTCAGGACTTTACACGCCAGATATCCGCCTTTTATGAACAGCGTTCCTTCATTGACTATGACCCGATTACCCGCATACAGTCATATTCTTCATTCTCACAGAAAATCAAAAGTATTCTTCCTGAAGTTCAGCACGGCTGTCTCGCTATGATATTTATTAATGGCATAGATAAGCTTGGCTCTTATCTCACCGTTGACAATACCAATAACTGCATCACATCCGTTGCGGAAGTTCTGAAAAGCTTTGAAGCTGAAAACATCATAATCGGCTCAAAATCAAACTATGAAATATGTGCCTTCTTCCGTGACTGCGATAAAATGAACGTCTATAATATCCTCAACAGCATGGACGAAGCCGTTCACAACTGCACCATGACAGACGATTTCGGCGAAATTATTGACATCTCTGATAAAAGCCGTCTTTCACTGTCTATCGGCTGTGCTTCTTATCCTGAAGAAGCTTCCGATTTCAATATGCTTGTAAATTATTCGGAATTTGCCCTGTATGAAGCCAAAACAGACAGACGTTCCGTTATAAACTGGTTTTCTGAGGAAAGCTACCTCTGTGATAAGGATTCCTATAAAAATGCTCTCCTGTTTTCAAGGATAGTTCAGGAGAATCTCCTTACTTACCATCTCCAGCCTATCGTTGAAACCCAGACAGGCGAAATAGTCGCTTACGAGGCTTTGATGAGAACCTCAAGCGAAATCAAAATGCCGCCTTCACAGATACTGAAAATAGCTGAAGGTCAGAACGACCTCTATGCAGTTGAAAAGCTCACATTTTTCAATTGTATGAAGCTTCTCAGCGATAATCAGCATATTTTTGAATCAAAACAGCTTTTCATAAACTGTATCGCTGCTTCTCTCCTTACAGATGAAGATTTTAATGAACTCTACCTCACCTACGGCGAACTCTTTGAAAAAGTCGTTATCGAGGCTGTTGAAGAAACCTCCGCTACTCCCCGTGCCATTGAAATATTAAGAAAACGCTGCAAGTTCATTCGTGCAAAGCTTGCAATTGATGACTATGGCACAGGCTATTCAAACAGTACCAATCTTCTTCACTATGCCCCTGATTACATAAAAATTGACCGTTCTCTTATTTCCGATATCCACAACGACCTGAAAAAACAGCAGCTCGTTACTTCCATCATCAACTTCTGCAAGGAAAATCAGCTCAAATCACTGGCAGAAGGCGTTGAAACAATGCAGGAAATGAAAACCGTTATCAGACTTGGTGTTGACCTTATTCAGGGCTACTACACATCTAAGCCAAAGCCGCTTTTCCTCAATAGCATTTCAAAGGATATCAAGGACGAGATAATTACTACTAATCTTGAAATACGTCCGGACGGCATGAAAAAAATCTACGCTGCACAAAATGACAGCGAAATAGACCTCCTGAAACTCGCTCTTGAAAAATATACCGATATTCACGTTTATCAGAGTCAGCTCACCATAGTCGGTGATCCCGATAAGCCTGTCAAAATGAATATCACCATTATGGACAACCATAGCTGCGAACTCACACTTAAAAATTGCAGTCTCACAAGCTGCAGCAGCAGACCTACAATAATGGTCGGTGAGTATGCAAGACTTGTCCTTGATGTTGTAAAGAACAACAAAATCGGTTATTCAGGAATCTATGTTCCTATGGGTTCACAGTTTGAGCTTACCGGCAAGGGAAATCTAACCATTGACTGCTATGCCTCCGAAGGTATCGGAATAGGAAACGATTTCGACCACGGTTACGGCGATATTATCCTCAATAATTCCGGCACACTTGAAATAATCTCAAACAGCGTTGATGCTGTCTGCATCGGCGGCGGCTACAATGAGGACGATTCCGAAATCAAACTGCTTTCAGGAAAGGTCAATATCTATATGTATTGCCATAACGGTCTTGGCATAGGAAGCTTCAACGGCGATGCCAATATCGAAATTTCCGAAAACTGCGTTCTTGATATCACCACATCAGGCATTAAGGTCACAGGTATAGGAAGCTGCAAAGGTATCGCTTCCATAACATCAGGTGCTGATATACAGATGTCATGCACAGGTGCGACTGCCGTGGGAATAGGTATCCTTGAGGACGGCGAAGGCAGTATATACATTGAAAAAGGCAATATCTCAATGAAAATGCGTTCCGCACATCATACCTGTATCGGTGCGATAAACGGAAGCGTAAATACAAAAATCACAAATGCCGAAATAAACATTGATTCCGAAGGCGACGAAATGACGGGTATCGGTGATGTTACCGGCACAGGAAATATCTCAATTATTGATTCAACTGTTAATATGACAGTTTTCGCAGGAAACCCGAAGGATATCGGTACTTCAAGCGGCGACCTGCAAATTCAGAATTCATCTGTAAATTCACTTATAAACAATCAGCGTGTCGCTCACTGATAATATAGTTTTTGCCATTCCCCGCCCTTATACGGCGGGGAATGATAATGATATTAGTTTTCCGATTGAGGAAAGATATGAAAGGTAAGAAAATAATATGAAACTTGGTATGGTTGGTCTGCCAAATGTTGGCAAAAGTACACTTTTTAATGCCCTTACAAATGCAGGTGCAGAATCTGCAAACTATCCTTTCTGCACCATCGAAAAAAACGTCGGCATAGTTTCCGTTCCCGACGAAAGACTTGACAAGCTCGCAGAAATGTATGAGCCTGACAAGTTTACCCCCGCAACTCTTGAATTTGTGGATATTGCAGGACTTGTAAAGGGTGCTTCAAAGGGTGAAGGTCTTGGAAACAAGTTCCTCGCAGATATCCGTGAGGTTGACGCTATAGTTCACGTTGTAAGATGTTTCGAGGATTCCAATATCATCCACGTTGACGGAAGTATCAATCCGCTTCGTGATATCGAAACGATCAACCTTGAACTCATCTTCTCGGATATCGAAATTATTGACAGACGTATCGACCGTGCCAAAAAAGCAGTTAAGGGCGATAAAAAATATCTCGCCGAAATAGACTTCCTTGAAAGACTCAAGGCTCACCTTGAAAACGGCAAGTCTGCAAGAGGCTTTGATTTTACAGATGATGAAAGAGAACTTATAAAGTCTACTCCCCTTCTCTCTGCAAAACCGGTCATCTACGCCGCAAACCTCAGTGAGGATGACTTCACAAACAATATTGAAAACAACGAAAATTATAAGAACGTTTGTCAGCTTGCCGCTGAAGAACACTCCGCAGTTCTTCCGATATGTGCCCAGATCGAAGCAGAAATTTCAGATATGGAAGCCGATGATAAAGCTATGTTCCTTAGTGAACTCGGTCTTGAAGTATCAGGTCTCAACCGTATCATAAAAGAGGGCTATTCACTCCTCGGACTTATCTCCTATCTCACCGCAGGCAAACAGGAAGTTCGTGCATGGACTATTACCAGAGGCACTAAAGCTCCTCAAGCCGCAGGAAAAATTCATACCGACTTTGAAAAAGGCTTTATCCGTGCAGAGGTCATCTCATTCAGTGACCTCATGGAATGCGGTTCTATGGCTGCTGCCAAGGATAAGGGACTTGTAAGACTTGAAGGCAAGGAGTATGTTATGCAGGACGGCGATATCGTTCTGTTCAGATTCAACGTATGATACGGCACTGTTTTCCGCTTTTCAGGAGGTGATGTCATGAGTTTTTCGCCAAGAGAAATTCTGAATTTTATTGAAGAAAATGACGTTAAGTTTATAAGGCTGACCTTCTGCGACATCTTTGGCAACCTCAAAAACGTCGCTGTCATGCCTGATGAACTTCCAAGAGCATTTGAACACGGCATTCCTTTTGACGCTTCTCCTATCGCTGAAGGCTGTTCAGACCTTCTTCTCGTTCCGGATATCTCTACATTATCTGTTCTGCCATGGAGACCGAAATCAGGTCGTGTTGTCAGATTTTTCTGCTCACTGAAAAATCCTGACGGCTCTGATTTTGTTGGTGACCTGCGGACAAATCTTTCAGATTACATAAATTCACTCCGTCTTGAAGGCTACGTCTGCGAAATGGGAACAAAATGTGAGTTTTATCTCTTTGAACTCGACGAAAAAGGCGAACCTACTCTAATTCCTCATGATAACGGCGGATATCTTGACGTTGCACCTCTTGATAAATGTGAAAATGCCAGACGTGAGATATGCCTTTCACTTGAAGAAATGGGCATGAACCCCAAAAGTTCATGCCATAAATTCGGTCCTGCACAAAATGAGATTGATTTCCGTGAAAGTGAACCTGCCGCCGCCGCAGACAATATGGTTCACTATAAAACTGTTGTTAAATCAATTGCGGCACAGGTCGGACTTTTCGCCTCATTCATGCCAAAGCCGCTGAAAAATGAACACGGAAGTGCATTGTGCATATCCCTCAGCATTAAAAAATGCGGCGAAAATATCTTCGGCTCTGATTTGAACTGTTTATCACATGAGGGCAAATGCTTCATAACAGGTCTGCTGAAAAGGATCCGTGAAATTACTGCCTTCCTGAACTGCACTACCAATTCCTATAAGCGTCTGGGTATGGGATATGCCCCGAAATACGTTGACTGGTCTTTTGAAAACTGCTCACAGCTTATCAGAATACCAAAATCTGTCGGAACTTCACCAAGAATAGAACTTCGTTCCGCAGATGCCTGCTGCAACCCGTATGCCGCTTTCAAACTGATACTCGCCGCAGGTATAGAGGGTATCCGTTCCAACGACTGCTCTCTCTTTGACTCTACAATGAAAAACGTCACTCCCCATACAAATCTCCAGCCGCTTCCCTCGTCACTTGAAGAAGCCGCAGAAATAGCCCAAAACAGCGATTTTGTCCGCAGAACGCTCCCTGAACCTATCCGAAACAGTATTTTCAGACAGCTCGACAGACAAATTTCCGACTACGCTGCCGCTGATGATAAGGACGAATTTGAGTATAACACATATTTCAAATATATTTGAGGTAAACAATGGAAAAAGCTGTTATTATCTCATCAAATCAGGAAATTTCCCAAAAAATCGGTTCAATTGCCGCAAGTGAAGGTTTTTCAGCAGTAACTGCCGAAAGCGGAAATCAGGCTCGCCGCCTGATATTTAACGGTTCTGAATCTGCCCTGATTTTTATTAATACTCCCCTGTCCGATGAATTTGGTCAGGAACTTGCTGAAATGGCTGCTGAAAATACGTCTTCCGCAATTATTCTCATTTGCAGCAGCGATATTTCCGACAATATTGCAGACCGTGCTTCAGAACACGGAATAAACGTACTTTCACGTCCTCTTGACCGTGAATTGCTTTTGCGTACTGTCAGACTTGTGACTTCATCTCGTTCACGAATGCTGAGCGTTAAAAAGGAAAATTCTGAAATTCTCACCAGAATAGGAGAAATGCGGCTGATAAACCGTGCCAAGTCAGCATTAATGAAATATCTGAAATTTACTGAATCACAGGCTCACAGCTACATCACAAGGCAGTCTATGAACAACCGTCAGACACGCCTTGAAACTGCTGAAAAAATCCTTTCACAGTACGAAAAATAAAGTGCCGCAAAACTTGCAGAAAAAACAAAAGTAACCGCTAACAGCCTTTACAAATCATAATTTATATAGTATAATTATTAGGACAACGCTTTTTGTTGCCCTATAAAAAATATCGGAGGATTACTTATGTATATTACTTGTCTTGACCTTGAAGGTGTTCTCGTTCCCGAAATCTGGATAGCTTTTTCAGAAGCAAGCGGAATCCCTGAACTTAAAAAAACTACCCGTGATGAACCTGATTACGATAAACTTATGAAATGGCGTATCGGAATTTTAAAGGAACACGGTCTTGGTCTTAAAGAAATTCAGGATACTATCGCTAAAATCGAACCTATTCCCGGTGCTAAGGAGTTTCTTGACGAACTTCGCTCAATATGTCAGGTAATTATTATAAGCGATACTTTCTCACAGTTTGCCTCTCCGCTTATGAAAAAACTTGATTGGCCAACTATCTTCTGCAATTCTCTTGAAGTTGCTGAAAACGGCGAAATCACTGGTTTCAAAATGCGTTGTGAACAGTCTAAGCTCACAACAGTAAAAGCTCTCCAGTCTATCGGCTACGATACCATAGCAAGCGGCGACAGCTATAATGACCTCGGTATGATTAAAGCAAGTAAGGCAGGCTTCCTTTTCAAAAGTACCGATAAAATTAAAGCCGATAACCCCGATTTACCAGCCTTTGAATCTTACGACGAACTCCTCAACGCTATTAAACAGGCTATTGCTGAATAATATATCAGCATAATAAAAGTGATAACCTATAACGGCAGTACTCATACAAAAACTTTAGGGCACCTCTAAAAACCCGTTTTGAGTAAGAAAAAGCAGATAGGTACAGTAGATGCAAGAGAAGCCATCGAAGGCGTGCTTTCGCACTACGAGAGGGCTTGACGCAGCAGAGGCTGTGCATAGCTGCTTTTTCTCAGAAGGGGTTTTTAGAGGTGCCCTTTATACTTATTATTGAGGGAAACCCTTTTGAGAAAGGTTTGCCCCGATAAAGAGTATAGAGTTTCTATATGAGTACAGCCGTTAGGTTATCACTTTTTATTATATTTTATATATTCTTAACAAACTTTGGCATAAGCTGTAATTTATGGAGGTTGGCGGCGTGGAGGCGGTCGATTTTTTCTTTTATTTCGGGTACATCGCTAAGGTCGTTTTCTCCACGGATATATGTATCGAGCATAGCATAGGTAAATCCGAGATTTTCTTCGTCGGTTTTACCGCAAAGGCCGTCAATTGGTACTTTATGCACAAGTTCCTTCGGCAGACCAATATAATCGCCTATCTGAAGGATTTCAGTAACTGTAAGGTCAGAAAGCGGTGAGAAATCTCCTGCCGCATCACCGAATTTTGTTGAATAACCAACCCAGTCCTCGGAAAGGTTACAGGTATTCACAACACGTCCGCCAACACAGGCTGCAACTGCATAAAGAGTTGTCATTCGGATTCTTGCAGGAGTGTTTACAATTGCCTGATTTGTAAGCTTAACGTGTTTTTCAAGTTCATTTGTGAACGCACTAACGGTTCCCCCGATATTTACGGTGTATGACTGAATGCCAAGTGTATCAACGAGAAGCTTGCTGAAAGCTATATCAGCCTGTTCGCCCTGTGGCATAAGAACACCTATAACTCTGTCCTTACCGAGTGCCTTAACGCAGACTGCTGCTGCAACGGAACTGTCCTTTCCGCCGGATATTCCTATAACTGCCTTAGTTTGCGGAGAAGCATTCTTCTCGAAATACTCCTTTATCCACTCAATAAGTTCTGCTGTTGTTTTTTCGGTATCAAATGTATAGCTCATATCAATTTCTCCTTTTAAAGTCCGAAACCATTTGGTTTATTGGCATAATTTCTGATTTCTTCAAGTGTATAGTCCTTCAGAAGCTTACCGTTTCTGAAAATAGGTTCAAGCAGATTTCCGTCAGGGATATTGCTGCGTAAATAGCCGTCTTTATAGGCAAGTTCGCCGTTTTCGTCACGGTAAACATAGCAGAGTCCCTTCTGACTTTTCTTGAATCCACCCTCTTTAGGATTTTTGAAAACAGGGAGTTCCCTGCCGTCGATTTCAGCGTAGCAAGCCTTGATAGCACATCCGAATGTATCTCTTGTAAATGGCAGGAGTTTACCTTCCTCCTCTATGCAGTGCATTGAGAATGAACCGACTCCAAGTGCAACATTTGAGCAAGCAAAGCCGTTTTCTTTGAGAATAGCGTATATTTCCTCACATCTCTGAACTGTAATGCTGTCGCCGTAGATAGCCTTGACATGCGGATCAAGAACCTTATAGCCCTTGCTGTTGACTGTACCGCCGAACTGTTCCCAGAGTTTGAAAACGGTTTTTGTTACAACTTCAACACAGTCACCTGAATCTCCACGCATGAGCATACAGCCATTGTGAGCCATTATCTCGTCATGAAGCTGAGGAAGAATATTGTCAATAACGTTCCAGTAATCATAAGAATCGAGAACCGCAGAAAAGCTTGTATTTGGATAAAGCTCGGTAAGCATACGTCTGAGGAAGGTTATTTCGTCGCCGTCAACGGCATAGTTTGAACACATTACAAAATGCTCTGTACTTACAGAACCGTAAGCAACAGGTTCTTTTTCACAATCGCAGTTAAACATACGCTCAAGATAAGGAATTGCAGGAACTGTAGCGGTATTTGCGAAATATACGCACCAGCCTGCCGCAGCTTTGAGTGCCGCATCAAGACAGGCATCTCCACGGAAATCAAAAGAACCAAGTGCTTTTGCAGTTGAAACATTGTCATCGCAGGTTTCGGCGTAATAACGTTCAACAATTTCCTTGTATGTTGCACCGACAGTTGCTGTTATCTGCGGATACCATATTTCTGCACTGATAAGACTTTCAAGAGCCTGCGGAAGCCATGCAAAATCGTCATGGGTATTGCAGATACCGAAAATCGGAACATGAATAGGAACTTTCTCGCCTTCAGGCAAAGCAGAAACTTCAATCGGAAGATAGCCAAGCTTATGGAGTTTGCGGATTTTTTCAGAATTAAAAATTCCCTTGCCGAGTGCGGCATTGAGAACACGTTCAAACTCACCTACGACCTCGTCTTCAGGACGTTCAAAGAAATTTTTATTGAAAAAATCTATAAGATAAGTTTTAATGAACATCTGCAAACCAAAGTTTACAACTTTATCCCAGCGTTTAACACGGCTCATTCTTGGAGTATAGTAAGACATTGAAAAAGTCATTTTTGGATTTATCATATCGCTGTGAACTGTTTTATAGAAATCGCAGAGCAGCATAGGGTTAAGGTAATCAGTCATTTAGTTTTCCTCCTTTAAGCAATCAATAATGTGAAGTTTCGGAAATTCATCAGGCGAAAGAGTACACAAAGAATTAGTTGTGAATATACCTTTAATAAGGTCACCTTTCAGAAGTTCTCCTTTTGCTATAGAATTTTCGCAGTGGCTGAAGTATGCAAAAACATCGCCGCAGCCAAGTTCCTTTAATTTAAGTGCAGAATGGTAAACAGTTCCGCCGTATGAGCAGATATCATCAATTATCAATACATTTTTTCCTTTTGGTGAATCACCGTGGATATCAAGTCCCTGAATCCTACCTGTTTTCCAATCACGCTTCTTGATACCGAAACCGATATTTAAAAATTCTCCGAACATTGATGAATAGCGTTTACAGCTTCCCTCATCAGGGAAGAAAATGTAATCAGCGGCTTTATCTATCCCTGACATTTCAATAGTCTGACGGATATATTTTTCAGGAGTTTCAACACAGATATGGTCAATCAGTGCCTCTCCGACAGAAGAATGAACATCAATGGCACGAACATAGCTGAATCCGAGAGTATTTATCATCTTACAAAAATATTTAAGTGTGAATACTTCTGAATCAGCCTTGACTCTGTCCATTCGTGCATTTGGCAGATAAGGCATATTCAGTCCGAAATCGAAAAAGCCGTGGCTGTGAAAATGTTCAGCGATATAGAAAAGCTGAATGAATTCATTTTCGTTTTCGTATTTCCAGATAATTTCTGTTGGTGCACCGAAATCCCACGATTCGATGTCGATTTTAAAAGTTCCGTCAGGGAAAGAAATAATTCCCGGCTGAATTTCATGGTTTCCGAATTTAATTATAATCATAGTTTATCCCTCAACGATCATCTGACAAATTTTCATGGCATTCAGAGCATTTATATGGCTTTCAGGTGTAACACCTGCACAGCAGTCTGCAAAAATTTTTATCGGAACTTCAGGAAATGCAGCTTTGAGAATCATTGCATTAGAAATCACACAAATATCCGTGCAGACACCAACCATCTGGATTTCATCAATAGCCTCATCTTTTCCTAAAGCAAACGGCAAATCAACCGCACCAAATGTAATTTTTTCAAGCTTTATGGCATTATCGCCAAGAGCATTTTCAATTTCCGGAACAAGCTTCCAGCCGTCTGTTCCTCTTATGCAGTGAGGAACAGGGAGATTTTTGCCCTCCTGCGTATCCATATAGTTTTCGCTGTGAGTATCGAGAGTAGCCACGATTTTTCCATCAGGCTCATTTTTACGGAAATCCTCGATTTTCTTCACAACATTTTCAACAACAGCGGCTGTCTGTTTATTGCCGAGAACACCCGTTGTAAAATCATTCTGCATATCAATAACAACTAAAACTTTCATAATTTTCCTCCTATTTTTTCTTATATAGTTTTGAGGGACGGTGGGCAGCCACTTCCTCAAAAAGTTCGGTTTCTTCAATTTTGTCTTTCATTTTTCTGCGGAAATTTGCGGCACAGTCTTTTGAACCGGTAATGCTTTCATGAATCTGCTGGAGTTCCGATATCGGGAAAAGTTCCGGAAGAAGTTCAAAAACAATATTATGGTAAAGAACCTCGTCACGAAGCTTCATAAAAGCATCAAAAATAATTTTTCCGTGGTCAAAAGCGATATTTTCAGTTGAAACAATGCCGTTTCTGCGTGTAATTATGAGCATTTCGGTATCGCTGGTCAGTTTTATTACCTCTGAATCTTCATTGGATTCATAGGAAAAATCAAACCAGAGAGCCTGTTCTGCATCAGAATCTGCGGAAGTCTGCGGCGAAGCGGTATTCAGCAAAGCAAGAAATGAAAGCGAGATTATCCAGCCTCTCGGATCACGTTCAGGCTCACTGTAAACTCCGAAATGAATGAGTTTTGCCTCCTCAACACCCGTTTCCTCCTGAAGCTCCCGTTCAGCGGTTTGCTGAATGGTCTCATTTTTTCTGAGAAAGCCTCCGGGGAGAGCGAACATACCTGAAAACGGTTCAACGCCACGGCGAATCAGAAGCAGTTTCAGCTTTTTCACCTTACCCTGACGTTTATTAGTGCTGTTTTCCGTTGAAATACCGAAAGCTGCGATATCAGCCGCAACTGACGGACGGTCATATTCTTTATAAGTTTCTGTCATTGAATTCCTCCCTTGCTATAGTTATTATTAATTTGATAATATCATTATATCAGTAAGTACATGATTTGTCAATAGGTTTAGAAAAAATCTTTTTGATTCATCGCTATGCACAATCAAATTATGTCATTTCATAAGGTTATACAGCATTTTCACTGTTTTCCCTTAAAGCTATAGTTTATCCACTTAAATTTACTTATTTCTCTTGACTTTCACATAAAAATATAGTATAATTTAATCAGACGTTTAAGTGATATTTCTCTGAATATTTTAATTTTATGCGTAATTCAGCACTTAATCGTCATCTTCACATCTGCTTAAAGGAGTGTATTAATCATGTCAGAAATCAAAATAATCAGCGGTTCACTTCCCAATATGCCGTGGCAGGATAAACCGCAGAATTGCTCCGCACCTGTTTGGAGATACTCTGAAAACCCAATAATCAAAAGAAATCCCCTTCCAAATGTCGCCCGTATATTTAATAGTGCCGTTTTGCCTTATAATAACGGATATATTGGCGTTTTCCGTGGCGAACAGCGTGACGGTATGCCGCACATCTACCTCGGAAACAGCAAAGACGGCTTACACTGGTGCTTTGAACCCGAAAAAATCCCGTTTACCGATAATAACGGCTGTTCATTCATGCCAATATACGCTTACGACCCTCGCCTTGTAAAAGTTGAAGATACATATTATATAATGTGGTGTCAGGATGCATACGGCCCGACTATCGGTATCGCTCAAACTACCGATTTCAAAACTTTCACCCGCCTCGAAAATCCATTTCTGCCATATAACCGCAACGCAGTCCTCTTTCCGAGAAAAATCGGCGGAAATTACCTTATGCTGTCACGTCCGTGTGATAACGGTCACACTGCTTTCGGTGATATTTTCATCAGTGAAAGCAAGGATATGGAGTTCTGGGGCAGACACCGTCATGTCATGGGACGTACCGATAAATGGTGGGAAAGTCTGAAAATAGGTGCAGGTGCCGCCCCTATCGAAACAAATATGGGCTGGCTGCTTTTCTACCACGGCGTTGTCAACACTTGCAACGGCTACGTTTACAGCATCGGTGCGGCTGTTCTTGATATAAACGAACCCTCAAAAGTCCTTCACCGCTGTTCAAACTATATTCTCGCTCCCGAAGAATGGTACGAAGAACGTGGTTTTGTGCCTAACGTATGCTTCCCATGTGCCGCCCTGACCGATGCAGATTCCGGAAGAATTGCAATTTATTATGGATGTGCCGACAGCTATGTTGGTATAGCTTTCACCACTATTCAGGAGCTTTGGGACTATATTCTGAAATACGACGAAATTTCTCAATCTGATACCGAACTCGGCATGAGATAAAAAATCCACATTTCAGTCATTTGTTTTTCATCATTATGCACTAAAGACTTTTTATTACCAATTTTTACTGCCGTTTCCGATTTTTCGGGAACGGCTTTTTCCATGCCATAATTTTTCTGCCTTCGTCATATTTACCAAGTACAAAATGCACAATGGTTCCAAAAGTTTCAAAATCCTTCGTTAAAATAAACAAAATCATGTTGTTTAAATTGTCTGGATTGCACTTTGTTAGCGAATTTTACTGACTTTTCCTTCATTTTCGCAAAATATACTTGCAGTTTTTTGTGAAATGTGATAAAATATAGTGATACTTGAAAATGACTACGTTTCGTTTTCGATACTATTTATAAAGGAGAACAATATGGCAAAAATCAAAGCAGCTGTTATTTTCGGCGGCACATCCAGAGAACATAAACTCTCTCTTGCCTCTGCCGCTGAAGTTATCCGCAATATTCCGGAAGATAAATACGAAGTTATCTGTATCGGAATTACCAGAAAGGGCCGCTGGCTTTACTTCCCGGGCGACGTTTCTGATATCCCTACAGGTGAATGGGAACTTAACCCTGACTGTACTTCCGCCATTATCTCCCCAGATCCACTGCACAGAGGTATCCTCCTCATTGAAAACGGTGAGGCTACAATCAGACGTATCGACGTTGTTTTTCCTGTTCTCATCGGCAAAAACGGTGCGGACGGTACGCTTCAGGGTCTGCTCAATCTCTCAGGCATCCCTTATGTAGGATGCGGTGTCCTCGCCGCTGCATCGTGTATGGATAAGTCCCATATCCACATGGTCATGGACGATTACAATATCGAAACCGCACCATGGCGTATAATTACTCAGCGTGAACTCAGCGAAATGGACGAAAAATGCCGTGAAATATCAGAAGAACTCGGTTTTCCGCTTGTAGTAAAACCTGCAAAAAGCGGAACAAGTGCAGGTACAAACAAAGCCGATAATTACGATGAGCTTCTTAGTGCCGTAAAAGTGGCTTTCTCAAACGACAACAAAGTAGTTGTTGAAAAATTTGTCGGCGGACGCAAACTCTGTGCTGCTGTTTTCGGCTCTGATTCGCCGTTTTCTTCACCTATCGGAGAAATTATCCGTGACTATAAGGAATATGATCCGAATGAAGTTCATCAGAATTCTGAAAATTATCTTGCTGTTCCTGCCGATATTTCCGACGAACTTCAGAACAAAATTCGTCAGACTGCCATACTCGCCTACAAAGCTATGGGCTGTAAAAGTCTTGCAAGAATTGATTTCTTCCTCTCTGACAGCGGTCAGCTTCTGCTGAATAAAATCGGTACAGCTCCGGGACTCAGAGATAACAGCGTTTTCCCGACACTTATGAGAAGTATGGGTATTACCATCGACTCAATTATTGACAAGCTTCTTGAACAGGCTATCGAAAATTCAGAACGAACATATTAATCCCATACAATATGTATAAGGAGATGATCAAATGAAAAATAATGTTTTGATTTCTCTGACCAGTGTTCAGTGGCAGGAGGACGAAAAAAGCGAAACCGAGCTGCTGACAAAAGCCAGACATTCCCATGAAAACGGCTGGGATATTATTTCTTATGATGATACTTCCGCTACAGGCTTTGAGGGTTCTGTAACAACAATTAAAGTTGATAACTGCCGAAACGCCTCAATTACCCGTGTCGGTACTGCAAATTCTGTCCTTTCACTGGAGATAGGACGCAAACATTTCTGCCAGTATGGAACACCATACGGAAATCTCCAGATCGGCGTTTACACACACGCCATCAAAAATACTATCGCCCAGGACGGTAAACTTTACCTAAAATATACTCTTGATCTCAATTCCTCATACCTTTCTGATAACGAAATTATCATGACGGTTCAGGAATGACAACAGAAAGGAACGTTACCAATGTCAGATTTAATTAATAAAGCGTCGGTTCAGCTCCGTGAAATTATCATGGACGCTCTCGGCGTACTCGTTTCAGAGGAAGCTGTTCCTGCAGTTCCCCTTCCGGATTTCATCATCGAAATTCCTGCGGACAAATCACACGGTGATTTTGCCGCCAATACAGCAATGGTCTGTGCAAAGGCTTTCAGAATGCCGCCAAGAAAAATCGCCGAGCTTATCACCGATAAGGTACAGCTTGAAGGTACAATGTTTGAAAAAGCAGAGGTTGCAGGTCCGGGTTTCATGAACTTCTTCCTCGGCAGACGCTGGTTCTCAGACGTTGTTGAAAATGTCCTTGAAGAAGGCGAAAATTATGGTAAAACAAATCTCGGCAGCGGCAAAAAAGTGCTTGTGGAATTTGTTTCTGCTAACCCTACAGGCCCTATGCACATAGGTAATGCACGAGGCGGTGCTATCGGCGACTGTCTTGCAAGCGTTCTCAAGTGGGCAGGCTACCACGCTGAACGTGAGTTTTACGTTAACGATGCAGGAAACCAGATTGAAAAATTCGGCAAGTCACTCTCGCTCAGATTCATGCAGCTCTGTTCCGAAAAAGGACAGAAGGTCATCGCAGAAGCTGACGGCGATACCGAAAAGCTCTGTGCTGATATCTACGCTCTCAGTGGTGAGGGACAGGACTTTGAAATGCCGGAAGATGTTTACCTCGGCATGGACATTATCGAACACGCCGCAAATTTCCTTGCGAAAAACGGTTCGGCAATAAGCGAAAGCAGTGAAGACGACCGCAGAAAAGCCCTCGTTGAATACGCTCTCCCACTTAACATAGAAGGTCTTGAACGTGACCTTAAAAAGTACCGTATCGTATATGATAACTGGTTCAGAGAGAGTACAGTTCACGAGAAAAATGAAACCAAGCTCATCGTTGACAAGCTTCTCGCCGCAGAAAAAGCTTACGAACAAGACGGTGCAATATGGTTCAGGGCTACAGATTACGGTCTGGACAAAGACTTCGTTCTCCGCAGAAGCAACGGTCTTTACACATATATAGTACCTGATATCGCTTATCATTACAACAAACTCGTTACAAGAGGCTTTGACAAGGCTGTCAACGTTCTCGGTGCTGACCACCACGGCTATGTTCCAAGACTTAAAGCCGCACTTACTGCACTCGGTGTTGACGCTTCAAAACTTGACGTTGTCCTCATGCAGATGGTTCGTCTTGTCCGCAACGGCGAAACCGTCAAGCTTTCCAAGAGAAGCGGCAAGGCTATCACTCTCGTCACACTTCTTGATGAGATACCGATAGACGCAGCTCGTTTCTTCTTTAATCTCCGTGAAGCAAATTCACAGTTTGAGTTCGACCTCGACCTCGCTGTTGAACATACTTCACAAAACCCGGTTTACTATGTTCAGTATGCCCACGCAAGAATATGCAGTCTGCTGAAAAATCTCAGCGACGAGGGCGTTGAAATACCTGCATCAGCAGACCTCTGTCTGCTTGATAATCCCCGTGAAGTAGAACTTATCCGCCATCTCGCTTCACTTCCGAAGGAGATAAACCTTGCGGCTAAGACATACGATCCGGCAAAGATAACCAAATACGCAATAGACCTCGCTACTCTCTTTCATCGTTTCTATGATGTCTGCAGCGTAAAGAATGCTGAAACAAAGGAACTCAGAAATGCAAGACTTCTGCTCTGCACTGCTGTAAGACAAACTCTCAGAAACGTTCTTTCAATGCTCAACATTGACCGTCCGGAAAAGATGTAAGAAGGTAAAAAAGTTACACCGAAATTGTAATAATTACATTTTGGTTACAAGAAAAGTTTCGCTATTGGTGAGTTTTCACCAAACTTTCAAGTTTCAAACACCAAACTTGTGTTCTTTCAAAGTAATGTTAACAATTTGTTAACATATTCCGTCCGAAAATGTGTTACAATTTGTAATATGTTGAGGAGGCGGACATATCTCCTTGATATGTTTCCTTGGAAGTCCACTCAAAATATTTATCCAAAATTTTAGAGAAGGGATGTTAAATATGTCCAACAGATTATTTCAGGGTTTAGTTCATCAAATGCGTGACACTATCGACGCTACTATAGGTGTCGTTGATGAGTCAGCTACAATCATTGCCTGCAGCGACCTTACTCGTGTAGGTACAACAAATGAGTTCGTTTCTCTCGACCTCAGTGATTCTCACGATATATTTATCCGTGACGGTTTCACCTATAAGCCTTTCGGCTCAAGAGTAAAGCCGGATTACGCTGTTTTCGTTGAGGGCGTTGACGACGCTGCTGCAAAGTATGCAAGTATTCTCGCTATCACTCTTTCAAACATCAAGCAGTATTATGATGAGAAGTATGACAGAAACAACTTCATCAAAAATGTTATTCTCGATAACGTTCTCCCGGGCGACATAGTTATAAAGGCAAGAGAGCTTCATTTCAATGCCGAGATCAGCCGTGCTGTTTTCCTCATCAGAATCATCTCTGCCAATGACATTTCAGCCTATGATGTTATCCAGAACCTTTTCCCTGATAAGAACAAAGACTTCGTTTTCAATATCACAGAAAGTGATATAGTTCTCGTCAAGGAGCTTAAAAGTGCTCTTGATTCAAAAGACCTCGAAAAGCTTGCACGTTCTATCGCTGATACCCTCAGCAGTGAATTCTATACAAGAGTCAATGTTGGTATAGGTACAGCCGTAGTTGGCGTTAAAGATCTCGCACGTTCTTTCAAGGAAGCTCAGATGGCTCTTGAGGTTGGAAAGGTATTTGATACAGATAAGGTTATCGTAAGCTATGATAATCTCGGTATCGCTCGTCTTATCTACCACCTCCCGACTACTCTCTGCGAAACTTTCCTCCACGTAGTATTCAAGGTAGGAAGCATTGAGTCTCTTGACC
>JAZQND010000129.1:0-8611 GCA_045627145.1 Ruminococcus sp.
TCAGGCATTTTCAGATGGTCGATAGCTTTCATTGATACTGTGATGTCTGAAATCTGCTCGTAGATTCTTTCCTCTGCATCAGGAAGAGGTTTGTAGGAATACACGACATATCCGTTTTGCTTATCGGGCTGGAAATATCTGCTTCGGAAATCGGTGATGAATCTTCCGAGTCGCTGTCCCATATCCAGCAGTTTGAACTCTGCGAATAAATCCATGAGTCCGTTGCTTGCAGGCGTACCCGTCAGACCTACAATGCGTTTTACCTTGGGACGAACCTTCATCAATGCCTTGAAGCGTTTGGACTGAGAACTTTTGAATGAACTCAGTTCATCAATTACAACCATATCAAAGTCGAAGTAACAATGGTTGATAAGCCAGTCTACGTTTTCACGGTTGATGATATAAATATCTGCTTTACGTTCCAATGCATCAATTCGTTCTTCGGGAGTGCCGACTGCCACGCTGTAAGTCAGGTGACAGAGGTGCTCCCATTTTTCGATTTCCGCAGGCCATGTATCTCTTGCTACTCTCAGGGGTGCAATAATAAGAACCTTTCTCACCTCAAACATATCGTACATAAGGTTGTCGATTGCGGTGAGTGTTGTAATCGTCTTTCCTAAACCCATTTCCAGTAAGAGAGCTACCGTGGGATGCTCTTCAATAAATTTGACTGCATATTTCTGATAATCATGTAACTCCATTATTTTTCACCTCTGTTATGATTTTTGGTATTTCATCAATATTATCCAGGACGTACACCTTGAACCCCAATCGTCTCAGAAGTCGGTGCCTTGAAAGCTGGAGTGGTCTCGGCTTTTCGCCCGGTGCTTTAGTTTCCACAAAGGCAATCTGTCCCTTTGGCATCAATATGATGCGGTCGGGAACTCCTGCAGTACCGGGTGATGAGAACTTCCAGCATACACCGCCATTCTGCTTTACTGCCTTTGTGAGTTTCTGTTCAATTATCTTTTCTCGCATAAAATCTCCCTATTTTTCGGGATTTGTGCAGGTCGGTGAAAGTCGTTTACAAACCTTATATATAGAGAAAATTTATATATTTTTTCTCGCCTGCGTAAGGTATGTATATGAGGTTCACCGACCTGCACTTTCCCAGTATTTCGGGCATTTTTGCATTTTTAAAGTGCAGGTCAATCTAAGAAGTCACATAAAATTGACAGACCATATACAATGATGCCCTTGTTTGTTTTCTTCCTTTTATATCCTGCCTGTTCAAGTGCCGCATAAAAATCAGATGTGCTGCGTGTATATTCTCCGTTTTCAGTACAATACTCTCTGTAGCGGTTATAGAGGTCGCCTGACTTTGACTGATAGCTTTTATCAACCTCACAGCATTCATTGATGAAGTTTCCAAGCCAGTCGTTGCCCTCACGATAAGCTCCGATAGCATCCAAGACACATTGCGGTCTGGTAATCTGGTAGTTTGCTTCAATGACCTTCCTCGCACCCTCAATGAGCCATGAAAGTACAGCACCACCCGCATTATCTACCAGATACTGCGTATAGTTCTTAATGTCATTCTGTCCCTGAATCTTTGCGTGGAAAGGAATAACGATAAGTCGTCTCCATGTACCGTCATCAGAGGCACCGACCTTTGGCAGGTGATTAGTATAGAGGACAAGTGTATGAGAGGGTTCAAAATTAAACGGAGCCTTGAATTTCTTTTCAGCAAAAATAGGATCGGTTGAACAGAGCTGCTTTACCACTGAGGTATTCAGTCTCATGCCTTCTTGTAATTCGGCAGCAATAATCATACGCTTTCCTTTGAGTTCCGCCATTTCAGGCTTTACATTTCGCTTACAGTTTACCGTCAGAGCATCGGCGGAAATATTACCGCTGTAACTGCCGAGAACCTTGTAGATAACATTCCAGAATGTACTCTTGCCGTTACGTCCGTCGCCATAGGCGATTATCATCGCTTCCATATACACCTTGCCGACAGTACAAAGTCCGCAAATCATCTGAACATATTCAATCAATTCATTGTCACCACAGAAGAACACCTGTAAGGCATCATCCCACAGTTGTTTTCCCTCCGTGTTCGGCACAACTGCGGTCACTTTGGTCATAAGGTCGGCAGGATCAGTAGGTTTCCAACCCTCAAGACCGTCAGGAAGATAGTAGGTGCCGCCCGGAGTATTCAGGAGCATAGGATTACTGTCAAGTGCTTCGGGGTTATGCAGAACCATAGGTTTTGCTGAATCGAGTGCATTGTTCATACTGCGGATATGGCGATACTTCATGACAAATTCTCTGTATTTCTTTGCAAATTCGTAATTTCTGTATTCCTCAGCCTGTTCGGGTTCAAGACTTTCTTTGAATTTCTTACCGCCCTGAATGGCATCAACCCTTGAAACTCCCATGCTTTCCAGTTTCACAAGGCTTGCCTCCATCTTCTGTTCCGCAAAGGCAAGCTGTACGTCTGTATGTTCAATCATCGCCATAAGAACAGCCTGCTCCGATTCCTCCCAGTAGGTGCCGTTGTAGCGGAGATAGTCGGTGGCAACTGTAAATGCAACTTCATCAGAAAAGCACTCAACGAAAGTACGAGCCTGTCCTACATCAGAATAGTCATCGGGAATCAAAGGCTGACTGCTGCCGTACTGTTCAGGTGAGATATATCCTTCCTGAGAGGTTACTTTCTTTCCGAACTTCAAGGCACTATGCCATATAGTCTCAAGCTCATCATCCGGGAGCGGAGGTTCACATTCAGCAGCCTTTTCAAGAAACTTCTGATAGGCTTCATCCGTCACACCATAACGCTTGAGGAGTTTTCCTGCCATACGGGACATGGTACTATTACGTTGTCCCTGCGGAATACTGCGATTTGTTTTCATCAGCGTCAGCCAGTCCTCAATGGTTAAGCTGCCTTCATGCCAGAATACATCACAGGGACAGCCAAAAAGAAAACGTGAGGCATCCAGAGCGTTGCCGTCAAAGAACCCCATTTCCTGATAGATTTTTGCTTTGATAGCTCTGTGCGATGCTGCATTATTGCATGGTGCTGTCGGGAAGAACACATGAAAACGAGGACGGGCGGATTTATCTCCTTTTTGGAGCATATGATGTCGGCTGTATGTAACCGCAAATGCCACATCTCCCAGACTGTCCGCCAGGATTTCAGGAGTAATCCATTCATCAGGATTTTCACTATGGTCATTGTCACAGTCCATCGGAACAACATCAGATACCATGAAGTTTGCATCATTGCGATAATTGTTCTTATACTGAGCACATACATGGTCAGAGGTTACAGATTTCTTGAGGTCGCCTTCACAGGTAATCACTCTCTGATTCGGATACAGCGTATTCTTGGCATTGCCTGTGCAGTCTGCTGTATAGATTGTAAATTTCATTGCTTTTCCTCCATTTCTTCCGTAAAGTAACGAATTTTCATATACTTTCGCTTGGCACGATTGATTTCCGCCTGCATACCCTTGGAGATAACATCACCGAACACCCAAAGTTCAGCACACTTACTCATCAAAACAAAGTTCATGAAGAGTGCAGTTTCTCTTTCTTCGGTAATGGTATCATCCATGAACTGCGTGAAGTAGATATGCGGTGTAATCGGAAGGTAATGCTGGTCAACAGCAAAGCGGCTGTATTTCTGAGCTTTTTCAATGTTTTGATTGGTGTCACCTCTGTAAGGGGAACAAATGTAGACAATCGGACGGAAGGCAGCAGCCTTTCGAGCTACCTTTTCTTCCTTTTCCACTCTTGTAAACGCCTCATATTCTGTCGGGCTGTAATAACCTTCACTGTTATACTTATTTGCCATTTTCCAGTTCCTCCTTACAGGTATCACACATCATATGTTCCGAGTAAATACAGCCGTCAGAAATCAGGGTGTTCAGGTCAATAGACACAGGCTTGTCGCAGTTCGGGCAAACGGAATACACCTTTTTCAGCGGAATAAGTTTGTTACCAACACGCTGATAGTAGAAGTGCTTGTTCACGCACATTTCATTTGCCTGCTGACGATATACCTCAAGCAGTCCGAGTTCTGTAGCCATTTTCAGGTTTTCACATTCAGGCACATCCGCAAATGCCGCATTTACAGCAAGTTTGATGTTCTTAATGTCAAACTGCATTGCCTTCTTGATAGCCATTCCAATCATATAGTTCATTGCAATAAATCTTCTCATAGTCATTCTCCTTTAGTAGTTAGCTTCTGAATCGCCTCAAATAATTCACACCACTTAATTGCTGTAAGCGTGTGTTCCCGGCTTTCAGTAAACCAATGATTTGTGTTCATAAGTCGCCCGATTTTTCGGGAGACACAATACAGATTTTCTTTGCTAAAATCAGAACTGTCGGAGTTTAAAAATACAATCATATGCCCGTCTGGGACTTTGCAACCATGATACTGCTCCCATAAAATGCGGTGTTTGGCGACATAATCTTTATTCTTAATTCCTGTATTTCTGACCTTGACATATACATATCCGCTTTGGTGGGCATACTCATGACCTATGGGCATATGATTCCATGTTCTGTGTCCTTTTTTGTATGCTTGTCTGCCGGAAATCAGTTTGAGTGTCCTTAAACAATGGCATTGAATACCACGAGAGGTTTTATTTGTCTTGAAGGTTGTATTGAATGCCTCTGTTAAAACATCATAATTGGGAAATTCAAGGTTGTGTTCCATCAGCCACTCATCCTGTTCCTTTGTAAACGGATGATGCTTTTCAGAAATTCCAAGGTTTCTACATTTGTTTTTCAAACTATCCACAGAAACACAACAATGAAACTCAGTCTCAAATAGTTCAGTCATTTCAGTATAAGCGACTTTTCCATAATGGGATTGTAGCCACTGAACTTCTTCCTCAGTATATCGATGCCTCATTTCACTAACCTCTCAATTGAAGAGTTTTGAAGTTTGCCTTCTGCTACCAGTTTTTCGGTACGAAGAACAACATCAGCATTGTTAATCATCTGCTTGGCAAGAGAGGAAATTGTCTGGGACAGTTCAGCCTCTTTCTTTCTCTCATCAATGCTCTTGGTTTCATCATTTGCAAGACGAATTCTCTCTCCGAGAATTTCCTGTAATTCCATAAGTGTCATATCAATCTCTCCTAATCTTTTTTATAAAATTCGCATTCATATCCATCAGCACGAAGCAACAATCCTTCTGCCCAAGGCGGGGTTCTGCCCATCTGTTCACACACAGCTTCTAATGACATACTCCTCGATGCTTCAATAATCATTTCATCATGCACATGAGCCACGATAAAGCAATGGGACAATGTCTGAAGGGAATACATCAGAAGGTCTCTTGCAATTCCCTGAACAATGTTCTCTACAAATTTCGGACCGTAGCTTTCCAGTCTGTCCCATTTCTTTTTGTCATTGACACCCATGTAGGTGACCGACTCACCGCCGAATTTGTTCTCACCGATGCGTGGCTTTACATAGGCAAGCCGTCTGCCGGAAGGGAGCGTAATAAACAGGAATCCTGATTCGTAGGAAAATGTCAATCCATGTGTTTCGGCTGCCGTCTTATTTTTGATAACCTTTTTTACTGCTCTGTCCACCGCCCACCAGAGTTCCGTTATTTTCGGTGAAGCCTCACGCCAATCATCCACAATGTTTTTCAGTTCATCATCAGAAAGTCCCATTGCATCTGCACCAAAGGCTTTCATAGCACCAACTGATCCACCGTAGCCACAGGCGAGTTCTGCTACTTTACCTTTTTGTCGCAGATGTCCATTGATACCATGCTTCACAACAGGAACCCCGAATATTTTTGAGGCTGACTTACAATAGATGTCTTCACCATTGGCGAATGCATTCATTCTCCAATTTTCTCCGGCAAGCCAAGCCAAAACTCTCGCCTCAACGCTGTTATAGTCTGCCACGATAAATTTCATGCCAGGACGAGGAATAAAAGCAGTACGGATAAGCTGTGATAGTGTATCAGGAACATCATCATAAAGCATTTCAACTTCATCGTAATAACCATGCTTGACGATTTCACGGGCATCGGTAAGGTCAGGGATATGGTTCTGAGGAAGATTCTGGAGCTGGATGTTACGTCCTGCCCATCGCCCTGTGCGAGATGCACCATAAAAACTGAACATACCTCTTGCACGGTTATCGGAGCAGGAGGTGTTCTGCATAGCGGTGTACTTCTTCACAGATGATTTGGAAAGCTGTAATCTCATCTCAAGCACCGACCTCACAGGCTCTTTTGCTGTTTTCATCAGTTCCTTCACCTGTGCTTTACCAAGAGAATCAGACTGATATCCTTGCTGTTCCAGCCAATCAAGCAATTGGTACACAGAGTTCGGATTCTCAATTCCTGTCAGCTTCTGCATATCAGATGTCAGTTTGGCTTTTGCCTGTGCATCCAGAACGACAGCAGCCTCCACCAGTTCCACATCTACTGCAATCCCTCTGTCATTGATTTCCTGGTCAAGATAGAATTCCTGCCATATGGAATCAGCTACAGGAAAGCGGGACAACTTTCGGTCAATCTCCATTTCTGCCTCAACATCACGTTTGTTGTATGCCTTAAAAATTTCCCACTTATCAGGAAAGTCAGCAGGGTTGTGAAACTGCGGCACACCGTCAATCGTATCGTAAGGAGTACAAAAAAACTTGATGAGAGCTTTACCCTCTGTCATTTTCTGTTGTTCAATTCCCAGTACAGCACCAACCTCCGCAAGTGATGAAAGGAGTGCAAGTGTTCTGCCGTGAATCATGGTACATTGCCATCCTGCAGGATTCAGGTAATCACCGACAGTATCTTCATTTATGCTGTAACTCTCAAAATACTGCGGATAATGGTCACGCAGATAACGAGAGAGGCATATCCTTTCAAAGTTTACATTAAAGGCTCGTTTGACAATACTTTCATCAGCCAAGCAGCGAAGTATATCATCAGGGATTGTTTCACCACAGGCGGTATCTATTACCTGAACCTCTCCGCCATCCACCGAATATGCAAACAGCAATATATCAAAATGCGGCGAGTCGGCATATGCATACACACCGCATTTCATGATGTCTTTATCACTTTTCGTTTCAATATCCAAGGTAATGTTTTTCATGTTTTCACATCCTTTATCCCACCCAGCATCTCTGCCAAACGCCCACCCGTCTGTCTTAGTGATTAGTCGAGGAAATCGTCATCCTCATCTGCGAAGTCATCTTCTGCACGGCTGTGTCCACCAAGAGGCTCACCATCACGGAGCTTCTGTACGTTCTGAAGACCGCAAGCGATACCCTTTGCTGTGTTTGTCTTGAAAGCGTAGAATGTGATGGATGCTCTGCCGTAGATACCGCTGTATACCTCGCTGTGAGTGAGGATTTCCTGGCGGTCTGCGTCTACGATACCGGGAGCGATGATGGAGTTTGCATTGACGAAATAGCTGTTTGCGTAGGCTTCGTCATCTGGGCGGTCAATGTCTCCGTCTCTAAGAGGCGTTTTAATTGAGGAAAGCGGAGGAACAGTCTTACCGTTACCGAGCTTACCTTTGCCTTCTTCATATGCAGCCTGAATTGCATCACGGATTTTCTTGAGTGTCTTGGTATCAGATTTAGGAATGATGAGGGAAACGCTGTACTTCGGCTTGCTGTTTTCATCCATTGCCTTAGGTTCCCAGAGATTTGCGTAGCTGAATCTGCATTCACCTGTAACTACCTTTGTAGGGTTCATCTTCTTGTTTGCCATAATTTAGTCCTCCTTAAAATCTTCTTTAGCATCATTGCTCCATGCCTTTCGCTTATCAGACATTGGAACGAGTGTCGGTTTGCCCTTTGGCTTGCGGACAAGTCCGCCGAGAATACTTTCAAATTTCTCCTTGCCGCCGAGCATCTTTGTCATTGCGGTAATACCGAGAACTTCGGGTTCACTGTAAGGGTTCATGCCCGCAGCCTTAACTGCTTCTGCAACCTTGGTTTCATCGGTGTACTTTCGATTGGATTTGCCTTCCACAACTTTGAAGCCTGTCCATTGTTTGCCTGCAAGTGCCTGATTGAGTGCGAAATCCTTCACGTCGGCTGCCCAGGAAACGAGTGCGTCAGCCCTTTCAAGAATCATCTCAATTTCAGCATCCTCCAGCATATCTGGAGATGCAAAGTCATACTGTGCAATTGCCAGATTGTATTCGGCTCTCTTGCGGCAGTTGGCTTTTACCTTACAGAAACGACAATGTTCTCCTGCGGAGAATTCACCTTCGCCCTTAGCAGCAAGTTCAGCCTTGGGTTTCAGTTCATTTGACGCCCAGTCAAGTAGTTGACTGACAGTTAAGGTAAATTCGCTTACATTCGACATTCTCGGTTGGAAAATCACCATTTTGATTTCGCTGATGTCATAGAGAACATCGAAGAGTTCATATGCTCCCAGGGCATACAGCATCATCTGCGGATTGTTTTCTGCACTGACTTCCACACCTTTTCCATGCTTGTAATCGCAGATTGTCATAGTGCCATCAGCCACGATGATACAGTCACCGGTTCCGAAGCCGTCAGATACATACTTACTGAAATCGAGTCTCTGTTCCACCAGAACCACAGGTGATGTGTATTTTTCCATCTGTTCTGCAATGTACTGAGCGTAGCTTTCAGAGCATTCTTCCATCTCCTG
>JAZQND010000130.1:0-7705 GCA_045627145.1 Ruminococcus sp.
GTTATTTTTTTATTTCAGAAAAGTTTCCCTAATATCATTTTGCATTTAAGGGTGCAAAATGGGTATTGGGTTAAACTACCCGTTTTGTACCAAAGGGCAGAGATCCGGAAAAAATCAAACTAAAAAACGAATGTTTTTTCAGTTTGGCAAGCATAGAACTTGTACGGACATGGCCGTACATTCAGCTTGTTAGGGAAAAATTCCCTAAGACCCTTTTAAGCTGTTTTGGTAACAGCTCTTGAAAATCACTCCGTTCACTTTTTGAAAGTTTAGTAAAGCTAACTGAAAAATTGCAGCAAAACTTTTTTTACATTTGGAGAAAGAACTCCGAAAAATTTTTCTGAACTTTTTTTCTTTACCGGACAATTTCTTTTTTCAGATTAGCTGACTTTTTTATTTTTCGGAGTAATAAAATTCAAAACATCACAGAACGAAAATACAGTCCCATACAGCCACTTTAAAATTTAAAGGGTAATTTGTCACGTGAGCATTTAAGCCCCTCTTATTAAGCCGCTGTGTCTGTCTGTGAATTATTCTGAACTACACTGAAAAGAAAAAATGAAACTGCGATTGATGATATCAGAATACAGCCAACAGAAAAATCCCGACCGGACTATCAGTCAATCAGGCTGCTGAAATCGGCTTAAAATTGTCCGTGTACCGTGTACAAAACTGCGAATTGCGGAAAAAACACATGCAAAATTCATGTAAAACCGCTCAAAGCACGTATTTACGTCATTTCCGAGAAAATACGAATTTCGCAAAAGTACGCTTTTGTGAAACTCATTGAAACACATTGAAAGTGTTGACACATAATGAGACAATATGGTATAATATAATCTCAAGGGAAGAGGTGAAAAAACTAAATGAAAGAATTCTATAGCGTAAAGGAATTTTGCGAACTCTTAGGAATAGGCAGATCAACGTTATACCGTTGGATAAAGGCAGGCAAAATCGAAGTGCTTAAAGAGAACCCACAAGGAAAAGGACGGGTTATTATTCCCGCCGCAGCTGTTGAGGAACTTAAATGCAGAGCAGTGCCAGAGGTAAAGGATAATGAAGATTAAGGAAATGTCAAAAGAACAAGTTAAAGAGATAATCCACAAAGCAATTGAGAATATTGAAACACAGACAACACCGAAATCAATTGCAGCATTGGGTGAATTACTAACGCACATATTTGAAAATCCAGAAAAATTCTTTGATGCAGTCGGAGAGGCTTGCAAATCGGCATTATCCTTTTGTGAGGAACTTGAAAAAGATGCAGAAAAGAAAGCGGATTTTCTTAAATTTGCCGGAATAACTGATGAGGAATTTAAAAACACCATACCGCCAACGGAACTTATTGACCTAATAGCAAAATACAAAGCTAACCATGGCGAAAACGTACCTGCGGAATATATCAAGATGCTTAATTGTCCGGAACTGAATCAGTTACCAAGGGTAAATAAAAATAAGATCATACCACAAGACAATATCGGGCAGTACATCGGGAATAACGTAAAGTTTACGATTGAGAACTTTAACAAGAACGGAGCATTGAAGACTTCGGCACATAAACTCTTAGATACTGCGGTATGTTTGCTTACAGCTCAAGTGCGTATGAACTCAAAACCGGAAGAAATAGCACCCCGTTGTCTGTGTGAGCTTGACATAGATGCTTATGCAACTATGAACGGCATAAACCTAAAACCGAGCGGGACAGGAACACCGGAGGAACAGGAAGAGGAACTGAAGAAGATAAAACGCCGCCGTCACAAATTCACAGACTCAATTCACGAGGACTTGAAAGCTATTGAGAGTGTAACATGGATAAGTGACAGAACACGGAGCAGCTACCGCATTATATCAAGTCATCACAGTGCCAGGAACGGCAAAGTCATTATTGCTTTTGACCCCGCAACAGCCTATTGGCTTGCTAACAACTACATAATGCAGTACCCCGTCGGACTGTTAAGGCATGACAACAGAAACTTTAATGCTTTTGCAATCGGACGAAAGCTTGCAGAACATCACAACATCAACCGGAATAAGAAGAACTCAAACACGATCAGCATTAAAGCCCTTTTGGAGAGTGCACCGGAGTTAAGGACTTTTGAAGAATACGCAGAAACGAACCGCAGACATTGGAAAACGGATATTAAGGACAGATTAGAATCCGCTTTGAATCAGAATACAGACCCTTATATACATGTTCTTAAGTCATGGAACTATCGAAACGGTGACACCGTTCTGACTTCAGATCAAGCCGGAGAACTATCCCCTGCAGTCTACAGCCAATTAATGATTGACTTTGATTTATACCCATATGATAACGTGATAGAAGCTGAAGCAGAACCCGAAAAATGATTGTAAGTTTATGGTATTGGGATACCATCAGGTACACACAATGCCCCCTTGAGGTGCACAGCAAATTATGGAAGAATGCCCCCTTGAGGTGCACAGAACGCCCCCTTGAGGTGCACACACCCCTTTTGTAACTCACGTAAATACGCCTTTTGCGAGGGTATAAAAATTTCAATACGTTTAAAACGTTTAAAACGTTTAATAGGGCGAGCCGGATTTTGAGAATCCGGCACACCCAAAAAGAAAGATACCATGAAGTGCACAAGCAGAAAGGAAAGTGATGTAATGACACCAGAGAGACAGGAACGAGAGGAAAGCATAATCGGTGTGCTACTGATAAAGCCGGAGAAGAGCGGCAATACATACAGCATATTGAAACCGAAACACTTTACAGCACCACACACAAGGCTTTACTATGAGGCTTTGGTAAAGCTAAACAAGGACGGAATACAGCCTGACGTTGCTTTGGTTATGCGATATATTGAACAGGCTGAACCCGATCATGCCAGAACATGCCGTCAGCTGTTGCCGCAGATCATGGAAAAGAATGAATTTATTTCTGACAGTTTGAAAGAGATCACAAAACAAGTGTGTGACGATTATTTCAAGGACGAGATGCAGAGAATTGTCACAGCTGCGGGAACTCCGGACGAGATCAGCAAAAGGCTGATGCACCTTGAGGAAGAAAGACAGAATACACTTGCAGGAACTGAAACAAAGCCGCACAACATGCGTGAATACGTTCAGAAATATGCAGATGCTGATTTGAAAAGATATCAGAAATCAGTCTCAATAAGCACGGGATTGAAAAACCTTGACGACCAGCTCAACGGAGGACTGTGTGCCGGACTGTATGCAATCGGAGCTATATCCTCATTGGGAAAAACAACTCTGATACATCAGATTTCTGATAATATAGCGAGGTCAGGAATCCCCGTTCTGTTTTTCAGCTTAGAGCAGTCAATACTTGAACTTTACACAAAATCAATTGCAAGAATCAACGCACAACAGCAATTGAAGAACGGGAAAACACCGGAACAGCTCAAGAACTATTGCACACCTGCTGCGATTATACGAAGATACGGCATAAAAGCACCGGAAAGTCAGGCAGCAAACGAGGAATACATGGCAGAAATAGCAGATAACATTGACGTTATTGAGGGAAACTTCGGAACGGATATAGATTTCATCAAGTCTTATATCTACCGCTTTACAAGGCAGAACCGCCCGCCCGTCGTTGTCATTGACTATCTTCAGGTATTGCAGGCAGGAGAAGAGCAGAGCGGCACAACAAAGGATAACGTAGATCACAACGTTATTGAGTTAAAGAGAATATCAAGAGACTTGAACATTCCTGTTATAGTGATTTCAAGCTTTAACCGTTCAAACTACATGCAGCCTGCGGCATTTGAAAGCTTTAAAGAATCCGGAGGAATAGAATATACCGCAGATGCTGTGTTTGGTATGCAGTTAGCTGTCCTTGATGATGAATTATTCAACAAGGCTGATACCAAAATCCCGATTAAAGCCAAAAGAGACAAAGTTCAAGAGGCAAAAAGAGAAATCCCACGAAAAATAAAGCTGTGTTGCTTGAAGAACAGAAACGGCATGACAAGCTTTGACTGCTATTTCAAATACTATCCGCAGTATGACTTATTCCAGGAAGATGAAAAGCCGGAAGAATGGAAACCGGAACAGCCGGCAGACCGACCATTTGAGCGAATGATGCCGCCAGACCCGAAAGCAAAATACAAAAAATGAAAGGAATGATTTAATTGAAATTATCTGAACTGAAAGAGAAAATGAATGAAATTAATGCAGAAATCAAGTATTTACTGAAAGAAACAGGCTATGAAAAATATGAGGAACTAAGTGAAGTTGATGCAGATCACGGAAATTTTCTCTTTGACGATGAAAAATTCATGCTGAATGAATACAGCAAGATCATGCAGAGCTTAGAGAAAGCAAGTGCAGATATTAGTTATTTAGATGCTGCGATTAGCGAAGAATACATACTCCAGAAAAATAAATACGGCAGATATGAAACACCGGAACATGAATACAGCTGCGGAAACACAATCGAGTTTAAGTATTATGATGAATTTGACGAGTGTAATAAATGGGCAGTAAGTCGTGTTGAACACAATGGAGAGGATTATTACATCGTTGGCTATAGGTCAGTACAGCTTGAAAGGCTTGTAGTCAGACACAGAAAGTTTTGATAAACAAATGAAAAAGCCCTGCAAGAAAAGACTTGCAGAGCTTGTAAGAATGAGAGAATCAGAAATAGACCGTCAGACAAGTATTGAGATAATCAGAAAGGAAATAGCAAAAGGTGTATTTTTAACCGTTCTGCTTTGGGTGAATCCAGAACGGCAAAAATACCCTATAAAACTATCATAAACGAAAGGAATAAACTGACTGTTATTCACTATCGCATACAATAGACCATGTATATTATACTCTGATACCGTGAAAACAGTCAAGTTTTTGGTGTATCAATAATGATGAAAATAACAAAGCAATCCCCCGCTCAGAATCCGAGCAGATCAGGTGCAAAAACTGCTACCCGTAGTAACGCAAACGAAACGCAAACGGAGCTTGTTTTTAGGCAGGAGAGGGGAGCGGAACAGCATGAATAACGTAAAAATGTGCATACGCTGCAATGCTGCGATTATATCAAATTTACATTCTGAAAACGCAGATTATTACAGGCATTTAAGGGTAAAATACTGCGATCAGTGCAGAGAAATTGTTAAAAGGGAACAGACAGCACGAAGAGTGAAAGCACTTCGGGAAAGGAAGAAAGAAAAAGACGAGCTGACAAAAACAGAGAATGAGCTTTTGAGGGAAAGACTTCAGATCATGGAGAGAGAAAACGAAGAGCTGCGGAACGGCTTAGAAAACTATCTCAACTTGTTAGACAGGGTTAAGGAGAAGGAAGAAACGAACCGGCACGGACTGATAAAAACGGTTTACAGCTTAGTGAAAAGAGGGATTTCTTGAGATGTTGGACGAAATCAAAGCACGTTTACGAGAGTTAGGCATATCCCCTGCGGTAAAGGGTTATGAATATGCAGCGTTATGTGTTCAGAAACTTGCAGAACGCAAGAAAGCATACAAAATGATGGAACTGTATGCAGAGACCGCACACGAGCTAAATACAACGGCAACAAGGCTTGAAAGAGCTATACGGCATATGATTACAGCATATGTCATGAAGAACCCGAAAAACGCTGCTATATTTGCTTATCCAGAGGGAAAGGAAAATCCGTCAAACTCTGATTTTCTTTTTACAATAGCTGAAGAGTTTAAAAATGCGATCCCACCACCAGAGCCAGAGCCGGAACGACATCAGGAAGAGCCAGAACCGGAACCGGAGAAACATATAACAACCCCCGTATCAGATGAAGTAATATCATTCATTCAGAACGATAACAACAGGCTTGACGAGCTTATCAAGAATTATCCCGTATCAATACCCGTATCGGCATTAGCTGATTTTCTGAACTGCGATTCATCAAGTGTCAGATCAGCAATAGAAAACAAAGTTTATGGCATGGCATGGAGAAAGCCGGGAAAATGCCGATATGCTTATTTGATACCTACCGCTCAATTTGTCCGATGGTACACGATGATATAAAGCAATTAGCGTATCAAAAGCACCAAGCTTTTGAGGAGCGGCAGTGATATACATGTTATGTAATACAATACACGGTATTATCATGTATTACCGATTTTACTGTCCTAAAAAGGACTTATCTGTCTTTAGTCCTCATTTTATACAGCTCTTTTAAAAGCCTTCTGCTTTTTTCGGCTTTATCTTGTTTGCGTTTTACTTTTTTTGATATCCAACGGTCATAAATGCCGAGCTTGTCTACATAATACTCAATATTTTTGGCTGTTGCTATAACCGTGTTAATATACCCTATAACTTTAAAAACATTTGCAAATATCTGCATATAAATTACCACCTTTTTTGCTAAGATGTAACTTATATGCAAAAGTCTGTTTTTTATTTTTAAAAGTCAGAATTAATGATACAATACTACTCAACTTGACAAAATCAAGTTTTATATCAATGGCGAGATTTGCGACCCCATAAAAAAGATGCTGCGATTGAACATGAAAAATACTGAAAAATACTGAAATGCGGAGAAAAGCGGAAGTAAACGGAAATAATGTTGACATTGTCAACAAACGTCAAATAATCAGACTATCAAGCCATTCTGGACACCTTAAAAAAGGCTATGGTTCCATTTGTTCCCCCATAAAAAAGACCATATCCTTAGATTTTTGAGACCCTAAAAAAGAACTATTCCGCCATTTCCGCACCCCTAAAAAAGAGAGCAAATTATTTCGGAAAGGAAAATAAAGCATGATAGAATATATTCTGTATGAGGAATACAAGAAAGCACTTCAGGCACTACACTTGAAAGATGAAGAATACCAGAAATATATCAGACGTTTAGCAGCGTATCTGAATATTTGAAAGGAGAGCGGGAGCAATGCCGGAAGATTATCGCAAGGAATTTGAAGAACTTGAGAAACAGCTTGAAGATGCTGCGATTGAGTTTGAACAGCTGGAAGAAGAATTGAGCAGAACATTATCCGAAGATATGCAGAAGTTTAACTCCGGCTTTGAAGAGCTTGAGAGAGAATTAGAAAACTTCAGAATATAAAATCAAAGTCAGTTATGTGATGCAGCATGACTGACTTTTTTCTTTTTCCGTATGTAATCGGAGCAGATCAGGAGCAAGGAAACAGAAAAAATTTTTTCGATACGTGGGAAGAGCTCCTGAAAAAATTCTGTCATTTTTTCAGGGAGCGGAGAGAATTTTTGAAAAAAATAAATTGATGCTGCGATTGAAAAAATAATTTTTTTGAAAAAAATTTTTGATGCTGCGGAGCTGATCAGCGGCAACAGGTCAGAAAAAAATTTTCAAAACATGATCATGTTTTTGAAAAAAATCATTTTTTAAATCAAAGTGAACGAAGTGATTTTTTTGAAAATGTGTGACCACGGTCACACGTTTTCTATGCTTGCCAAACAGAGAAAATTAAAATTTTCTTGTCTGATTTTATTCAAAAAATGCCCCGTTCGTACAATACCGATAGATTAACCCAATAGCTGTTTTGTACCTACCGTTACAAAATAGCATTGGGCAGTTCTCCGAACTGAAAGAAAAAATGCAGAGACCAGGAAAAAAATCGAACTAAAAAACGAATGTTTTTTCAGTTCGGCAAGCATAGAATTTGTACGGACATGGCCGTACATTCAGCTTGTTAGGGAAAAATTCCCTAAGACCCTTTTAAGCTGTTTTGGTAACAGCTCTTGAAAATCACTCCGTTCACTTTT
>JAZQND010000131.1:0-5665 GCA_045627145.1 Ruminococcus sp.
CGATTGAAATAACTAACTCTGTAGTATTCACATCTGTTTTGTTTGATGATTTTAAACTCATGATTGATACGTCCTCCATTAATTATATAACATACTTGGTATATTATACCACATTATATTATGCTTTTCCAGTAATTTTGAATACTTCTGCACTTTAAACATATTAAAGGACCTTTTCTGGAATGAATTGTAAATAATCACCTGAAATCAGATGAAAGTTTATGTCATCATAAGTGTTTGTTATGCAGAGTTCATGTGCTGATTTGCCGTGGATATGACCGTAATAACAGTCTTTTATATTATAATGGTACAGAACCTCAAGTATGTCGTAATTGAAATTTGAAGCAAATATCGGCGGATAATGCAGAAAAACGATTGGTTTAAGATTGGCTTCAACAGCCGATTTTATCGAAACATCAAGCCTCTGAACTTCTCGTTTCAAAACCTTCTCGTCCTGAGTTTCGCCGGGCATATTAACCCAGCCACGAGTCCCGCATATACCGTATTCGCCGTATTTATAGTGATTATTGTGCAGTATGTGTATTGTACTGCAATTTTCTGCCGCAAGGAAATCATCCATTTTTTTCATGGTTGTCCACCAGTAATCGTGGTTTCCCTTGATGATGATTTTTGTTCCCGGCAGGTTGTTTATGAAGCGGAAATCAGGTGCGGCTTCTTCAAGTGACATTCCCCATGAAATATCCCCCGGAAGCACGACCGTATCCTCATCTTTTATAATTTCTTTCCAGTTAGTTTCGATACGCATCTGATAATCGTCCCAACCGTTGAAAATGCTCATGGTTTTCGTTGGATCTCCGATACAGAGATGCAGATCTGCAAGCACATACAGGCTCATAGCCTTATCTTACAAGTTTTCTGAGGACATAGTCCTTCTGGTCGGCTTTTTCAATAGTATCGCTGAATCTTTCAGGCTTATTTTTAAGTTCTGCAAGTGCAGAAGGAACAGGAAGCTTTGAAAGTTCGGCAAGCCTGTCTATCATATCGTATTCGTCAAGGTCTGACTTTCCGCCCTGAACAGCCTCAAGAACAGCGGCACTGAATTTATAAGGGCTTGCTGTTGAAGCGATTACTGTTTTGGTGGTATCGCCTGTGGATTCCTTGTAATCGCTGTAAACCTTGACAGCAACAGCAGTATGTGTATCGCAGGTGTATGAATACTTCTGATATACAGCACTGATTGCAGCTTTTGTCTGTTCATCGTCGCAGTATCCTGCACAGAATTCTTCTTTCAGCTTTGCCTTGACTTCGTCATTTACCTCATACTTTCCTTCTGCGGCAAGTTTTCCGAACCATTCCCTGATAAGTGAATCGTTTCTGTCGGTCATAATGTAGAGAAGTCTTTCAAGGTTGCTTGAAATAAGAATATCCATTGAAGGAGAAACAGTAGCATAGAATTTGCGGTTTCTGTCATAAACGCCTGTATTTATAAAATCTGTGAGAACATTGTTTATGTTGGATGCACAGATAAGCTTGTTAACAGGTACACCCATGTGTTTAGCGTAGTAAGCGGCAAGAATATTGCCGAAATTGCCTGTTGGAACTACTATATTTATCTTCTCGCCCGGCTCAACTTCACCGTCTTTTACGAGTTCTGCGTAAGCTGAGATGTAATATACGATTTGTGGAACAAGTCTGCCCCAGTTGATAGAATTTGCACTTGAGAACATTTTTCCGCTTTCTTCAAGCTGTGCTTTAACATCATTATCTGTGAAAATAGCCTTGACACCGTTCTGGCAGTCGTCGAAATTGCCTTTTATAGCACATACTCCGACATTTGAGCCTTCCTGAGTTTTCATCTGACGCTTCTGCATAGGGCTTACGCCGTCTTCCGGGTAAAAAACGAGGATGGATGTTCCTTCAACGTCCTTGAAGCCTTCGAGAGCAGCTTTGCCGGTATCGCCTGATGTTGCAACGAGTATGACGATTTTCTTGTCAAGCTTGATTTTCCTGGCAGATGTTGTAAGGAAATACGGGAGAATCTGGAGAGCCATGTCCTTGAATGCACAGGTTGGACCGTGCCAGAGTTCAAGCATATATGTTCCGCTGAAAAGATGGGCTATTTCAGCTATGCTTTCGGTTTCAAAGTTTTTATCGGAATATGCATTATCTGTACAGTAATGAATTTCAGCATCTGTAAAGTCCGTAAGATACTTTGAGAAAATGAAAGCGGCTCTGTCGGCATATTTCATTTCACCGACAGCCTTTATATCGTCAAGTGACAGTTCCGGAATGCTTTCAGGAACAAAAAGACCACCCTCAGAAGAAATACCCTGAGTTATAGCCTCTGAACTTGTTACCTTGACTTCGCTGTTTCTTGTACTGTTATAAAACATAAAATCACCTTTCAGAAAATAAAATTACAGCCCGTTGTATCATAGGCATTTTGTACATAGTTGATATTCAGTACTCTGCCGTTTTCGATAGTAACTTCTGCTATATCGAATCTTGGCTGAAGGACTGAAGGATATCTGATGCAGTAATCTGCGGCTGTTTTAATTATAAGCTGTTTTTTTCGCTTATTGACTGCTTCAAATCCTGAAACAAGACTGTCTGATTTACGGGATTTGACTTCAACAAAAGCGATATAGTCACCGTTACACGCAATAATGTCGATTTCTCCGCCTTTAATGCGGTAATTCCGTGCGGAAACGGTATATCCGAGCTTTGTGAGGTATCCGCAGACATAGTCCTCACCTATTTTTCCGATTTCACTTCTTGTCATCGGTCAGTTTTTTCAGGAAAGTTTTCCTGTGAACCTCTGAAATTCCAAATTCTTCAAGCTTTTCATAGTGAAGCTTGGTTCCGTAGCCTTTATGCTGTTCAAAGAGATACTGCGGATACTTCTCTGCAAGCTTTACCATGTAGCGGTCTCTTGCAACTTTGGCAAGAACAGAAGCCGCAGATATTGAAGCTGAGGTTGCATCGCCCTTTATGACAAAACGTTTTTCCATGCTGATATCCGGAAGCTTATTGCCGTCTATAAGAGCGAGATCAGGTTGTATTCCAAGTCCCTCGACCGCACGCTTCATTGCGAGAAGGGTTGCCTGAAGAATATTCAGCTTGTCTATTTCCTCAACGCTTGCTGTTGCAATACAGTAAGCATCAGCTTTTTCGATTATTTCATCGTAGAGGCTTTCTCTCCGTTTTTCTGAGAGTTTCTTGCTGTCATTGAGGTAATTTATGAGAACGCTGTCATTCAGAACTACAGCCGCTGCATAGACATCACCTGCAAGCGGGCCTCTGCCTGCCTCATCAACGCCGCAGATAACAGGATACTCTCTGCGAAGCTGTGTATCATAGTCAAAAAGCTCTTTATGAAGCACTATTTTCGGCATAATTACTCCTTTTCGGGCGGAAGCTCAAGGGTTATTCTTCCTATTTTTCCGCTTCTGAATTCGTCTATAACTGTAATTGCAGCTCTTTCGTAGTTGATTTCTCCGCCTGATATCATCATTCCACGCTTTCTGCCGATTTTTTCAAGAAGAATAAGACCTGTGTCATCCTGTTCAATTTCAATTTTGTACCGTGCCGAAAGTTCGGAAGGATAATTTGAGGCGAGGTAAACAAGAAGTTTCATTGCAAGCGTTTCAATGTCAAGGATATCGTCGCTGATAGCACCTGTAAAAGCAAGTCTTACAGCAACAGCCTGGTCCTCGAATTTAGGCCAGAGAACTCCGGGCATATCAAGCAGTTCGGAATTATTATCAAGCTTTACCCACTGTTTTGTACGGGTAACGCCTGGTCTGTCCTCAACCTTTGCACGTTTTGTACCTGCAAGCTTATTGATGAGTGAGGACTTGCCGACATTTGGTATACCGACTATCATAAGTCTTACGGAATCTGTTTTGATTCCGTTTTTCTCACGTTTTTCCATAAGTTCCTTCAGAACTTTGCTGCGGACTGACGGAAGGACGGATTTAATCCCCTTTCCTGAACGACAGTCAACTGCAAGTGCCTCTGCACCTGTGTTTCTGAAATAATTTATCCATTTACAGGTAGCCTCGCTGTCTGCGAGGTCTGTTTTATTAAGAAGAATGATACGGGGTTTATTTCGTGTCATGGAGTCCATTTCCGGATTTCTGCTGCTTAACGGAAGTCTTGCGTCAACTATCTCAACAACTGCGTCAACAAGCTTCAGATTCGCAGAAATCAGTCTTCTGGTTTTAGCCATGTGTCCCGGAAACCACTGTATCTGCTTCATATCAGTATTTTCCACATTATCTCCTGTTCTGTCACGATTCAGTTCGTTTTTCCAATTTTATCAAAAGGATAGAATCTGAATATGACCTTGCCGATTATGTCGTCCGCAGGAATAAGTCCTATTTCGGAAGAACGGCTGTCTTTTGAAATCCTTCGGTTATCACCCATAACAAAAACGTAGCCGTCAGGAATAACGAACGGATAGTTATTGGTAAAAGCTCCCTCATCATTATGAGTAAGACCTGTGACATAATCTTCAAATAATTCTTTGCCGTCAACTGTGACTATTCCGCTTACAAAGTCAATATCAAGGGTTTGTCCGCCGACAGCTATAACCCGCTTGATTATCACTTTGTTGATTCCTTCGCCGGTTACTGTATCATCGGATTCATCTAATGTTACGGCTTTGTCGGCAAAGGCAAGAACCACATCACCGTTTTTTGGAATACCGTAGTTTTTTAGTGCAAGAACCTTATCTCCTGATGCAAACGTATCGTTCATTGAACTTCCTTCAACGGTAGAGAGCCTTAAAACGTATGTAAAAACAAGGCTCACAACAAGAAGTGATATCAATATTGTTTCACAGAGTTCATAAAGTTCTTTGAAAACCCATGAATCTGTCTTTTTTTCATTTTTCTTCATTTTTATAAGAGAATCTTAAAGTTTTTGAAAGGAATGTATCTTGCAACAGCCTTGCCGTATATCTGTTTTCTGCTGATAAGTCCGACATCACTGTCACGGCTGTCAGAAGAATTGTTTCTGTTATCTCCCATTACGAAATAGTAGCCTTCAGGAATTGTTATAGGGTAATTGAAAGAGCCGTAGTCTGTAGCAGTAAGTTCCTTGATATATGGTTCATCAAGAACTTTTCCGTCAACAGTTATCTCGTGGGTTTCGGTATTGACATCAATAGTCTGGCCCGGTTCGCCTATAACACGTTTGATAAGGCATTCTTTAAGGCGTGAATCCGAGATATCCTTGCCGTAAACGCTGCCGTTCTCATCAAGAAGAAAAGATTCGTCGTTGTCAATAATAACGATATCGCCGTAGCTGATGCTCGGATTTACCATGCACATACCGATTTTATCGCCGTCAACAAGTGTATCGTTCATTGAGCTTCCGACTACATTTACGGGATGGAAAAGGTATGTGAAAATCATAACAATTACATAGATAGTTATAAGTGTAGATTCTATGATTTCAAATATGTCATTTACAATGCTGCCTTTTTCGGCAGGAGCATTTGATGTTTCGTTATTTTCAATATTTTCAGGCATAATAATATACTCTCCTTCAATAATGTAGCAAAAAAGGGACATTAAGTCCCTCAAAAAGGATAGAAGATGAGTCAGGCAGAAAAAACTGCCTGAACTCATTCAGCAATCCGTCAGCGGATCTGTTCCTTAACCTTAGCAGCCTTACCAACTCTGTCTCTGAGGTAGTA
>JAZQND010000132.1:0-2787 GCA_045627145.1 Ruminococcus sp.
TAGCTGCTTTTTCTCAGAAGGGGTTTTTAGAGGTGCCCTATACACTTACTATACGACAAAATTTCGGATTTTGCATTCATTATATCACACTTTGTAAAAAAATAATAGTAGTATACGAACAGTTTTGTTTGTTTGCAGTAAAAGAAGATACTGCGAAGTGAAATATTTGGCAAATCTGACAAATACTATACATATTCAAAATTATTGAGTAAATATACATACAGCAATTTCCTCTGATTATTATTAATGTACAAAGTTTCGCACATTTTTAGCACAGCATTGCACAATTTTCAAAAAAACCCTTGAAAAAAACAGGTTTTGATGTTATAATAAATATGTATCACAGTTAGATGAAAATGATTTTGAGGCACTTGTCATTTGGTTTTGGGGATCTAATTAAGGAGTGAGCATTTATGAAATGTCCTAAGTGCGGAACTGATAACCAGGAGGGCTTCAGCTTCTGTGTTGTGTGTGGTGCGAATCTTAGTGAACCGCCTACGATCGGCATAGATCAGGTCGATATGGGCGGATATTATTCAGAAGGAGAGGATCAGTCAAGCGGTTTTACAATCGGAAGCGGTACTTTTGTCATAAATGACCGTACTTCGCCATCGTCCTCATCAGACCTCTATACTGCTGATGAACTTAACGACAGCGATGAGGAATTTGATTTCTCTATTTTTGATGAACCGTTTATTCCAAAGCTTGATACAGAAAGAATCACACTTCCCGAAGAAGTTCGCAGTCCTCAGCAGAATCTCAGCCCTGAAAATAATCAGTTTAATAATAATATTTTTGCTACTGCACCTAAGCAGTTGACCAACTCAAACCCATTAACTCATACACAACAGCCGATACCACCAATCAATCCTGCACAGCCGCAAATGTACGGACAGCCGCAGTTTATCGGCTATGATCCGAACGGAGTCCCGATATACAGCCAGCCCATGATGTACGGACAGCCGCAGTTTATCGGCTATGATCCAAACGGTATGCCGATATACAGCCCGCCTATTTTATACGGACAGCCGCAGATCACAGGCTATGACCAGAACGGTACGCCAATATACAGTCAGCCGCAGCTTTCAGGTTACGACCAGAACGGTTCACCAATATACAGTCAGCCGCAAATGTATGGACAGCCGCCTGTTCAGCCGCCAATGCCGCCGCTGAATGCTCCGCCGCCTGTTCCGCCTGCACCGCCGCAGGGAATGTCGGCAGTGCAGGGCATACCGCCAATGCCGTCAGTAAATACAGGCATGGCATCTTTGACTCCGCCGCCTGTTGGTATGTCACCGCTTTCAGTTCCTTCAGTCGGTATGGCAGCTATGCCGTTACAGTCTGCCGGAATGGATTCAATTCCGCAGCGTAATACTGCAATGGCTTCAGTGCCGCTTGCTCCGGAAAAGAAACAGGAGGAAAAACGTGTTGATGTTCCTGATGATTTCTGGGCATTCTTCGACGGAGGAAAGGCTACAAAACGTAAAGAACAGTCAAATGACGATTTCTTCGGCAAATCAAACGGAATGGACGACGTTTTTGCAGACAGGAAGAAAAAAGCAGAACCAAGGCGAAATGAATATATGAGCGATTTGCCTATCGCAGACGCAACATCACTCAGACCAAATGACAGTGCAAAGTTCAACAATATGTATATGTCCAAAACCGACGTTGTTGACGGCAATTCACTTGCATACAACGAGGATAAGCATACACAGGACAGAATGCGTGCAACAGCAGAGGCAAATGCTGATACGCTTTTGAAAAATCGTGAAGCAAGAAAATGGAATATTATGGGAAAAGCCGATTCAGTCAGTGCCGATGAGCTTGATGTCTATGTTCCTGAACATAAGCAGTCAATGATGGCTCAGGCTGATAAAGCTGTCGAAGCACTTCCAAAACGCCATAAAACATTTAATGATGAAATAGACGAAATAGAATTGCCTGATTATATGAAGGCAAGAAGAACGGCAAAATCTGAAAAGCCCGAAATTTCAGCTTTGCCTGAACTATGATGCAATGGGAAAAAGGTAACAATGACTGCCTGTATGAGCTTCATTGCTGCGGATGTCCCTTGTAATAAAAATACATAAAAATGTTAGGAGTAGTTAAAAATGAAGAAGTTTTTGCAGGAATTTAAGGCGTTTGCACTCAAAGGCAACGTAATGGACATGGCTGTTGGTGTAATAATCGGTGCGGCTTTCGGAAATATCGTAAGCTCACTTACCGATAATTTCATCAATCCACTTATTGCTGTCATTACAGGCGGTGCAGAAAAGGACGAAAACGGCGTCATGCAGCTTGTAGGAGGAAAATTCACTTTAAGAGGAGTAGATTTCGGTTATGGTGCATTTCTTTCGGCAGTTCTTAATTTCCTCATTATCGCACTGATTCTTTTCTGTCTTATAAAGGCTATAAATAAGGCAATGGAAATCGGAAAGAAGAAGGAAGAACCAAAGCCCGCTGAACCACCAAAGGAAGAAGTTCTCCTCACAGAAATCCGTGACCTTCTTAAAGAAAAGAAAAAGTAATTTCTTATTTTCAAAATATAGGGCATCTCTAAAAACCCCTTCTGATAAAAACGGGTTTTTAGAGATGCCCTTGTTTCTTCACAAACTAAATCCGGACTTTCTCCTTCATTACTTCTGGGCACCTCTAAAAACCCCTTCTGAGAAAAAGCATCTATGCACAGCATCTGCTGCGTCAAGCCCTCTCGTAGTGCGAAAGCACGCCTTCGATGGCTTTTCTTGCATCTACTGTACCTATCTGCTTTTTCTTACTCAAAAC
>JAZQND010000133.1:0-17193 GCA_045627145.1 Ruminococcus sp.
CTGAGAAAAAGCATCTATGCACAGCATCTGCTGCGTCAAGCCCTCTCGTAGTGCGAAAGCACGCCTTCGATGGCTTTTCTTGCATCTACTGTACCTATCTGCTTTTTCTTACTCAAAACGGGTTTTTAGAGGTGCCCTTAATTTAACATAAGACCGCAGATAAAAGCGGCGGCAGAACCTGCGAGAGCAACTACTATCAGGGGCTTTTCCATAAAAGCAAGGATAACGGCGGCGGCAGTTCCGACGGCGGCGGTGCAGATATTGCCTGTACTGCTGAAAATGGCAGGTATCGTCATAGCACTCAGCACAGCATAGGGGATATAATTCAGAAAACTTCTGAAAAAACGTGATTTGATTTTTTTGCCTAAAAAGGTGAAGGGGATCATTCTTATAAGGTAAGTCACTACAGCCATAACGGCGATGTAAAGTGCTGTATTCATTCTTTTTCAGCCTCCTCATCTTTAACAGGGAATATAAATGCGGCAGCGGCAGAAGCGGCAACTGCACTTATAACAACTGCAAATCCGCCTGAAACGGAGGTGAAAACAAATTTGAAAAGCAGACTCAGCAGTGCAGCAGCTATAACAGCCGCAAGTATACTTTTGTCTTTTTTGGCGGGCGGGACTATTATTGCAAGGAACATACCGTAAAGGACTATTCCCATAGCACTGCTTATTGATTCGGGAAGCAGAGTTCCGGCGGCAGCACCGAGGATAGTACCGGCAACCCAGCCAAGAAATGCCACAAATATCATACCGTACATATAAGGCGGTGTTATGCATCCTTTTTGAGAGGAACAAACAGCGAATATTTCATCTGTTATTCCGTAGGAAGCAATAAGTCTGTGCGGAAGTGTGAAGCTTTTATCAAGCTTTTGCGAAAGAGAAAGTCCCATAAGTGAATAACGGATGTTAATTGTAAGCTGAACAAGTATCATTTCAAGCAATGCACCGCAGTGCTGAATAACCTTAACACCTTCAGCCTGTCCGGCGGAAGTCAGGTTAGAAGCTGAAATTACTGCTGCCTGAAATACGGAAAGCCCTGATTTTACGGCAAGAATGCCAAATCCAAAGGAAACGGAAAGATATCCTAAGCATATCGGAATACCGTGGGACATACCACGGGTAAAATCTGATTTCATTATTATCAAACTCCTGATATTCTGGACAGTACCGCAGTAAAACGTGCTTTGTGCGGTGCTGTCTCTGATTTTTGCTTTGACTGACCATACAATTATAACACTCAGATATAACGCCGTCAATAGGCGAAAACAGATTTTTTTTAATTTCGACAAAAGTTTTTCTTGACAAATTATATGCGGCGTGCTATAATATTAAAGGAGCATATATCTGCTCTTTAAGGATTTCAACAAGAATTCCGAAATATAGATGTGCGGGCCCTGTGCAACGAGACCCCGTGAACCATGTCAGGCGGGAGACCGAGCAGCATTAAGCGGATTGTTTTGTGTGCCGCAGCAAGCCTGCACATCTATGTTCCGGAATTTTTCTTTTAGGAGAATGTTGAATTATGTTATTCTTATCTATTCTTGCAATGCGAGCCAAAAGAGTATTGCTTTGCCTTAAACGTGTTTTGCCCTCTGCTCTTGCTGTAACAGCCTGCCTGATGGCGCTGAGCATAATAATTATGTGCGTTACCCAATCACAGAATACACTCCCTCTTTCATATTTCCTTTACCTCATGATAACTCTGTTTATAACATCATGGACGGTGCTTTTTATTTGTGACTGCATAAAGTATAAAGGTGCGATATTCCATAAATACGATGAGAATATTATAGGAGATGCTTTTACAGGCCTTGATAAAAAATCTGCCATATTTGAAAAGGGAATGGAAATATTCCGTGAAAAATATTTCGGTACTGCACTTGAAATCTTTACAGAAATAGATGAAGAAAAGTTTTCGCTTAATCAAAAGGAAAAAGGAGTTCTGAATTTCTACAGAGGCCGCTGCTATGACCTCATGGACTGGAAGCCGAATGCTGTAAACTGCTACGAAAAAGCTGAAGAATACGGTTTCTTCATTCCTGAAATGCCGGTTTTCCTTGCAAGATGCTATTCCGAAAACGGAAGCCGTGAAAAGGCTCTTGAAATGTTTAAGGAAATTATGGATACGGATAAAAAATACAGCAACTATATGCGTGTTGAAATCGGACGTATGTACCTTAAATTCGATGAGGGAGAAAATGCACTCAAATGGTTCAATGAGGCAATAGAAAAACACGAATGCTATGCCGAAGCTCTCGGAGGTGCGGCGATAGCTCATACTATACTTGGAAATGTTGAGGAAGGCGAAAAATTCTACCGTATGGCACTCCTTAACAATATTTCTGATCCGCAGGGGTATACCAGATATTATAAAGAGATACAGGCAGCAATGCTGCTGAAATCTCAGAATGACAAAAGCTGATGAAAAGGAGGCGAACAGAATGTATAAGGCTCTTTACCGCAAGTGGAGACCTATGACGTTTGATGATGTCATTTCTCAGCAGCAAACTACAGATACTTTGAAAAATCAGATAATAAGCGGGAAAACTGCCCATGCATACCTGTTTACCGGTTCAAGAGGCACGGGTAAGACCACTTGTGCAAGAATACTTGCCAAAGCCGTGAACTGCCGCAATATGAAAAACGGCAATCCCTGCCTTGAATGCGATATCTGCCGTGATGCCGACAGCGGTGCTCTGACCGATATCGTTGAAATCGACGCTGCCTCCAACAACGGCGTTGACAATATCCGTGACCTGCGTGATGCGGCGATATATACGCCTGAACGTGGTCAGTTCAAAATATACATAATAGATGAAGTCCACATGCTTTCCGCAGGTGCATTCAATGCACTGCTGAAAATTATGGAAGAACCTCCGCCCTATGTGAAATTCATCCTCGCAACCACAGAAATACATAAAGTTCCCGCAACTATCCTCTCAAGATGTCAGCGTTACGATTTCCGCAGAATCAAGCCTGCCGATATCGCAGACAGACTGAAATTCATAGCTTCTCAGGAAGAACTTGAACTTACAGACGAGGGTGCGGCTATGATAGCAAAGCTTGCCGACGGCGGTATGAGAGACGCTGTTTCACTTCTTGACAGATGTTCAGTCTGCGGAACTGAAATAAATGAGGAAACTGTTTCAAATGCCGCAGGTATTGCAGGAAAAGATTACCTTTTCAGTATTCTCGATGCTGTTTCAGCTTGCGATACAGCAAAAGCTCTTGCCGTTACAGCTTCACTTTATGATATGTCAAAGGATATTTCAAGACTTTGTGAGGAGCTTATCTCACAGCTCAGAAATATCATGCTCCTCAAAGTTTCACCGCAGACAGCAGAAAATCTGATAGTATGTTCTGCTGAAGATATGCAGAAGCTTAAACAGCTTGCTGAAATTTCAGAGCTTGAAACAGTTATGAAGCGTATTTCCGTGCTTCAGGAGTGCAGTGAACGCATGAATAAAGCCATAAACAGACGTGTTGAATTTGAAATGGCTCTTATAAAGCTTTGCGGAAATATAAATAATAATGCAGAAACTATTGACAATTCTGAAATTTATGATAAAATAAAACAGTTAGAAGATAAAATAAGCAGTACTCCTGTGCAGGTTCAGAAAGTTCAGTCTCAGCCTGAAAAAAGAGAAGTCCTTACAGCTTCATCTCCGCCTGCCGATTCGGATCCTGTGCCAAATATCGACATAAAAACACTCCGCCCCGAAGACCTTGTGCCTTGTACAAGATGGAACGAAGTTCTTGAAGAATTCAGCAGAGTGAATCCTTCTGTGGCAGGAAGCCTTAACGGTTCAATTGCCGCAACTGCCGGAAATTATATCTTCATAACATCTCAGAACAGGTTCTTTATTACACTTTTCAAAATGCGTGAAAATGCAGTTTCTCTCGGAGAAACCATTAACCATGTTCTCGGACAGAAATACATAATCAGAGCAAAATGCTCAACAACAGTTGATGAGCAGAAAAGCATGGCAGAACAGCTGATTAAAAAAGCCATTGACAGCAGCATTGAAATTGCTGTTGATAATAAGAATTTATATTCATAAATGAAATATTTTTATGTGAGTATAAGTCCTGATACAAAACAATAAATTATTAAAAGGAGAATTTAAAAATGAAAGCAAGAATACCAAAAAATGTAAACAGCGGCGGTGCCCAGAATATGAACCAGATGATCAAGCAGGCTCAGAAAATGCAGGATCAGATAACTGTCCTTCAGGAAGATATAGAAGCAAGAGATTTCTCTGCAACTGCCGGCGGCGGTGCTGTTGAAGTTGTTCTCACAGGTAAGAAAACAATCAAGTCACTCAGCATTAAGCCTGAAGTAGTTGATCCGGAAGATATAGATATGCTTCAGGACCTCATCATCAGTGCTGTTAATGAGGCTGTTAACAATATCGAAGCTACAACAGAAAACGAAATGGGCAAGATAACAGGCGGTGTATCTCTCCCCGGACTTTTTTAATCACTGATGGCTGACCATAATGCTTTGCCGCTTGTAATACTTGCGGAAAAGTTCGCATCACTTCCCGGAATAGGCATGAAATCTGCTCAAAGACTGGCTTACCATGTTATGTCAATGAATGATGATGCCGTCAGGGAATTTGCCGATGCTCTTATAAATGCAAAGAAAAACGTCCATTCATGCAAGTGCTGTCAGAACCTTACAGAAAAGGATATCTGTCCGATTTGTGACGACACTGAAAGGGATAAAAGCATTGTATGCGTGGTGGAAACTCCCAAGGACGTTACCGCTTTTGAGAGAACCAAGGAGTATAACGGTGTTTATCACGTTCTCCACGGTCTGCTTTCACCTATGGACGGTATAACTCCCGATAAGATCCGTGTAAGAGAACTCCTTGCAAGGATATCGGAAGGCGGTATCAGCGAGGTCATAATGGCTACAAATCCCACTGTCGAGGGCGATGCTACTGCTATGTATATTGCAGGACTGCTCAAACCAATGGGAATAAAAGTTTCACGTCTTGCATTCGGTCTGCCCGTAGGCGGTATACTTGAATATGCAGACGAGATAACCCTCTTTAAAGCACTCGAAAACCGTAACGATATGTAAAAGGACATTTCCAATAATACGGTATTCATATAGAAATTCTGCTCTTTGGTTTCGGGAAAAAACTTTCATCAGAAAGGTTTGTCCCGAAAAAAGCGGAATATCTGTAATGAATATCATTATTATTGGGGATGTCCTTTTTGCAATGTTAAATCTGCGTTAAACAATGGCTGAACAGCTTGACGGGGGGAATGGCTTTAGTATATAATATAATCATAAAAAATGGACTTATTGTCCGATATTAAGGAGATCTGTATTTATATGGAAACCGAATTTTCAATATTCAATATTTTTACCCTGCTGGGAGGACTTGCGTTTTTCCTTTACGGAATGAACGTCATGTCAACGGCTCTTGAAAAGCTTACGGGCGGCAAACTGGAAAAAGCACTCCAGAAAATGACTGCCAATAAGATCAAGGCTATTCTTCTCGGCATGGGTATTACTATTGCCATTCAGTCGTCATCGGCAATGACAGTTATGCTTGTTGGTTTTGTCAATTCAGGACTTATGTCCCTTGAACAGACCATTGCAGTATGTTTTGGTGCTGATATCGGTACTACCTTCACTGCATGGCTTTTATGTCTGGGTGACATTGATGAAAGCGGCGGAGTTGGTGCATTGCAGTTTGTGCTTAAAATGCTCAAACCCGAATCGTTCTCACCTCTCGTTGCACTTGTTGGTACATTTATGATAATGTTCTGCAAAAAAGCCAAGAAAAAGGATATCGGACGTATTCTCGTCGGATTTTCTGTTATTATGACAGGTATGAGCCTTATGTCAGATTCAGTTGATCCGCTTGCAAATTCTCCTGAATTCAGAGAAAAGCTTACTGCTTTTGAAAATCCTGTACTGGGTGTTCTTGTTGGTGCGGGCTTTACGGGAATTATTCAAAGTTCCGCAGGTTCTATCGGTATTCTCATGGCTTTCTCAAAGTCAGGAGCTCTTACTTACGGTATGGCTTTCCCGATTATTATGGGATGTAATATCGGTACTTGTGTAACAGCAGTTCTTTCAAGCTTTGGTGTTAATAAAGATGCAAAGCGTGTTGCCTGCACACATATTCTTATTAAGGTTATTGGTACACTTGTACTCCTTCCTGTTGTTATTATTCTTGAAAGCACGGGCTGCCTCAGCGTTCTCAATAATTCTGTCGGCTATGTCGGAATCGCTGTAATGCATACTATCTTCAACGTGGCAATAACAGTTATACTTCTTCCGTTCGCAAAGCAGATAGTTGCACTTTCAAAAATTATTATTCGTGATAAGAAAGGCGACGAAGCCAAGGAAAACAAGAGAGTTATCAAGGGACTTGACGAAATTCTCCTTAAAACTCCTTCAGTTGCAGTACAGTCATGCTTCACAGCAACATCTGAAATGGCAACTCTCACAAAGGATACTATTGTTGCCGCACTTAAACTGCTTACAAATTATGACTCTGACCAGTCTGCAATGATAGTTGAAAACGAAGATATCATAGACGGCTATGAGGATAAGATAAACAGCTATCTCATGAAAATCACCAAGTGCAGTGTTACGGGTAAGGACAGCCGACGTGTAGCCAAAATGATGCACTGTGTCGGCAATTTCGAGAGAATTTCAGACCATGCCGTAAACCTTGTTGAATCCGCAGAGGAAATGCACGATAAGGGAATCTCCTTCTCACCTGAATGTGTGAACGAGATAACCGTTATAACCGATGCTATTGTTGAAAATATCAATAAGTCTTTCGGTGCGTATCTTGACAGTGACCTTGGGCTTGCACATAAAGTTGAACCGCTTGAGGAAGTTGTTGATAACCTCAGTACAGAATTGAAAAACAGACATATCCGCCGTTTGCAGAACGATGAATGTACAGTTGAGCTTGGATATATATTCCAGGATATACTTACAAACCTTGAAAGAGTTTCAGACCACTGCTCAAATATTGCAGGCTGTCTTATCGAAACAAGCGAAAAAACCAATATCCACGCTTATCTCCATGACGTTAAGGAAAACGACGAAAATTTCAGAAAGGAATACCGTGCTTACGCCGAGGAGTATTTCAACAGACTTGAATTGCCTGAAGCTAAAGCCGTTTAAATTGCAAAACAGCGTTACTAAAAATGACCTCTTCTCCCTTAATAAAGAGAAGAGGTTATTTTATGTAACGCTGTTACTTTTTTGTTTGTTATTCAACGGAAATTATGTAGTAGTAAACCGGTTGACCGCCGTTAACGAGCATGACCTCGATTTTGTCGCTGAGCTTGGACTGAATGGTCTGCTGGAGCTGTTCGGCACTTTCTTCGGTAACATCAGCACCGTAGATAAGTGTAACGTAGCTTACATCGCCTTTGGCAAGCTTTTTGGCAAGCTTTACTGTTGCTTTGTTGATATCCTTTTCTGTGAAGGAAAGCTTACCGTTATCAAGAGCGAGAATTTCGCCCTCCTTAATCTGGTGACCTTCAAATTCAGAATTTCTTGCGGCGAATGTGATAAGACCTGTAGAAACCTTTTCAAAAGCCTTTGTCATATTGATACGGTTTTCAGCAAGTCCCTGAGATTCGTCAAAAGCGAGCATAGCGGATATACCCTGCGGAATGGTTCTTGTCTGGAGAACGCACACCTTTCTGTCGGTCAGTTTAACAGCCTGTTCGGCAGCCATGATAATATTTTTATTATTTGGAAGAACGAATACATTGTGTGCAGGGGTACTGAGGATAGCACGGAGGATATCGTCTGTAGAAGGGTTCATTGTCTGACCGCCCTTAACTACAACATCTGCACCTAAATCTGTAAACATAGCCTCAAGACCGTGACCTGCGGCAACAGCAACGAAGCCGAATTCCTTTTCCGGTTCGGCAGGAATATAGCCGTCTTTGGCAGATTTAGCGTCTTTGACCTTATTTTCGTGCTGGATACGCATATTTTCAATTTTGGGTTTGGGATCATTGATAAAATAGCCGAATTCAAGGGCTTTCTGGAGAGCTTTTCCGGGGTTATCGGTATGAACATGGACTTTGATTATTTCATCATCGTCAACTACAACAACGCAGTCACCGATAGTTTCAAGGTAAGCACGGAGCATGAAAACATCAGGGCAGTTTTCAGTCTTTTCCAGCATAAATTCTGTGCAGTATGTAAAAGTGATATCATCGTCATACTCACTGACAGCGGTACGGAATGAATCAGCGGACTGTTCGGAAGACGGAACGGCATCAATTGGAACAGCAATGCTTCCGCCGTCGAAAACGTCTGTCATAGCCTTGAAAATAATGGTAAGTCCCATGCCGCCTGCATCAACTACGCCGGCTTTTTTAAGCTGCGGGAGCATTTCAGTGGTCTGGGCGAGAACGTTTTCAGCCTCTGCACAGATTTCCTTCCAGAATGTTATCTCGTCATTGGTCTGGTTGGCGATTTCTCTTGCTTTAACGGCAGTGGCTTTTACAACGGTAAGGATAGTACCCTCAACAGGCTTCATAACAGCTTTGTAAGCGGCATCGACACCGTATTGAAGTGCATTTGCGAAATCTTCACAGTTTGCATTTTCACGTCCTGCAAGACCTTTTGCAAAACCTCTGAAAATGAGAGAAAGAATAACGCCCGAATTACCTCTTGCACCTCTTAAAAAGGCGGATGCAGCAGCAGAAGCAACTTCTGAAACATTTGCTTTATCATTAAGTCTTTTAAGTTCAACAATTGAATTGCTGATGGTCATAGACATATTTGTACCCGTATCACCATCAGGAACAGGGTAGACGTTAAGTTCATCAACTTCACGTTTTCTGTTTGAAATTGTGATTGCCGCAGAAATAATAGCGTCCCTTAATAAAGAACCGTTTATCACAGTAAAGCTCCTCCAATTCTATACTTAAGAATTCATTTCGTCAACGAAAACGTTGACCTTGTTTACAATTAAACCTGTAGCTTCTTCAATAGTGAAGCTGACCTTATGGATAATGCTGTTTACGGCAGCAGAAATATTAGTGCCGTAGGAAACCTTGATATGAAGGTCAATAACAAGACCGCCGTCCTTGCCTGTGCGGATAAGAACGCCTTTGTTTTTCTTGAAAGCCTTTCCGCCTGTTACAGCGGACACAGCGGAACGGAAAACATTAATGCTGCAAACACCGGCGATGCCGAAGCAGTCGGTAACAGCATGGGTAACGAGTTCGGTAAGGTAATTTTCAGATATATCAATTTTGCCGATATGGTTTTCAAATCCTGCCATGGAATATCCCTCCTGTAATATCAGAATAGACTGTAGTAATGTCCTACAGAATTTATTATAACACAAAGCTTTACAGAATACAATAGAATATAGGAAAAAAGTTACAATAATTCCTGTCTGAACGTGATGCTTGAAATATTTTATAAAATGTGGTAAAATTAAAAAAGAAAGAATACTATTGCTGTTGTTGTTCAAACGCTGATAAAACTTGTTTTCAGAATACAGGGCTTGGGCTGGTGAGCAATATCAAAGGGGCAGACTAAATGAAAAAACTACTTTTTATTGGTGACGTTGTTGGAAAAGCAGGGTGTGATTTCCTTGCAGAAAAGCTTGGCGGATTAAAACGCAGTCTCGGAATTGACATAACTGTTGTAAACGGTGAAAATTCGGCAAAGGGAAACGGCATAACAGAAGCATCCGCAGATATGCTGATAAGAGCCGGAGCTGATATCATAACAACGGGTAATCATGCATTCCGCAGAAAAGAAGCTTACGATATATTTGAACGTGATTTTATTATCAGACCTGCAAATTTCCCTGAAGGCGGCTGTATAGGAAAGGGCGTATGCGTGCTGGACATGGGAGCTTATTCGGTGGCTGTCGTAAATCTTATGGGAACGGTTTACATGGATCCTCTTGATAACCCGTTTACCAAAATCGACGAGCTTCTGGAGGAAATATCCACACCAAATATTTTCGTCGATTTTCATGCAGAGGCAACCTCCGAGAAAAAAGCTATGGGTTATCACCTTGACGGCAGAGTAACCGCTGTTTTCGGAACTCATACTCACGTCCAGACAGCTGATGAGTGCGTTCTTGAGGGCGGTACAGGATATATTACGGATGTCGGAATGACCGGCCCTGAAAAATCGTGTCTCGGAGTTGAAGTGAAGTCAGCAGTTGACAGACTGCGTTTCCGTATGCCTGTAAAATTTACGGAAGCAGAGGGCAAATGCTTTTTATGCGGAGCTGTGGCGGAGTTTGACGAAAAATGTGGCAAAACGCACAAAATTGGGAGGGTAATTATAAGATAATCTACAAACTTTGTTCCCACTACTTGAAATTTGCTTGAAAATCATGTATAATGTAATTGTACCAAGAACCGGTTTGCATGAGAATTAAAAACTGTTTTTTCGGGAATAATTCTGTTGGAAGTGAAACGTAAAAAAGGTGCCTCTGTATTTTAAATACTTGTGCAGACAGGAACTTGAGCAGATTAACAAAATCAGCAACAAACGTACAAAACAATTTATTCAATTAGGAGGGTTATATCATGGAAATTTTAAAAGTATCTTCAAAATCATCACCAAACTCCGTAGCAGGTGCAATAGCAGGAGTCATAAGAGAACAGAAAGCTGTTGAGGTTCAGGCAGTAGGTGCAGGTGCGGCTAATCAGGCTGTGAAGGCTATAGCGATAGCAAGAGGATATCTTGCTCCCATAGGTATTGACCTTATCTGTATCCCTGCATTTGCAAATATTCAGATAGATGGTGAAGAAAGAACAGCTATTAAGCTCATTTGTGAGCAAAGATAATTTAAGATATGAGGGGGCGGGCAATAGTCCGCCCTTATCTTATTGCTCCCCCAACTAAACCTTGCCGCCAATTTTGGCAATGTTTAATTAGTGGAGCAATATTGTATAAGGAAAAATTATGGCAGCTAATTTATTCAGTGATATCGAATACCTTAAAGGCGTTGGAAAGGCAAGAGGAGAAAAATACCGCAAACTCGGAATCAATTCACCCTATGAACTGATTTTCCATATTCCCAGAACTTACCTCGATTTTCGTGCCTATGTGCCTGTTGCACAGGCAGTGCTGAACGAATATAACGTTCTGAAACTTACCATATTCCGTAAAATGCCTCCGCAGCGGATAAAAGGCGGTCTTGTTGTCTGCAAGGCGGCGGCTTCCGACGGAATTGACGATATATTAATTGTTGTTTATAACAACGTTTACGGCTTTCAGGCTCTCAAAGAAGGAGAAACCTATTATATGTACGGCAAGGTAAGCGGAAATTTTCTGCGAAAGGAAATTTCTGCACCTGTATATATAAGTGCAGAGGAAAAAATGCTCATACAGCCTGTTTATCCGCTTACACAGGGACTTTCCGTAAATATGGTCAGAACCAATATGCGGCAGGCTCTTGAACTTATGAAAAGCGAACCTTTTGAAACCCTGCCTTCCGATATACTTTGCAGATATGATTTGTGTCCGCTTATGACTGCACTGGAAAATATACATTTTCCGCAGAGTGAATCCGCTTCGGAAGCAGCAAGACAAAGGCTTGCATTTGATGAGCTTCTGAAATTACAGCTTGGAATGTCGCTTATGAAATCACGAAGCCGACGCAGTACCGCATACAAAATGAATGCAGAGGTAAGTATTGAACCGTTTATCAGCGGACTACCTTTTGAACTGACGGACGGACAGAAAAATGCAGTTTCCGATATTGTAAGTGACCTCTGCCGTGAAGTGCCCATGAACCGCTTGCTTCAGGGAGATGTCGGAAGCGGAAAAACTGCGGCCGCAGCTGCGGCTTGCTATTTTACGGCGAAAAACGGAATACAGTCTGCACTTATGGCACCTACAGAAATACTTGCTTCACAGCATTTCCGTACACTGTCAGAGTTCCTTGAACCATTCGGTGTAAGCGTTTGTCTGCTGACAGGTTCACTTACTGCCAAGAAAAAGGCTGCTTTACGGGAAAAAATAGCTTCTGGCGAGATAGATGTGATAGTCGGAACTCATGCGATTATTCAAAAAGATGTTGAATATAAGGCACTCGGACTGGTTATCACAGACGAACAGCACCGTTTCGGTGTGGCACAAAGAGCCGCACTTGCGGAAAAGGGCGATTCACCGCATAAACTGGTCATGTCGGCTACCCCTATTCCAAGAACGCTTGCACTTATAATCTACGGTGACCTCGATATTTCAGCGATAACTCAGCTTCCGAAGGGACGCAAGCCGGTTCAGACCTACGCTGTTACGGGAAAACTCCGCCACAGAGCGTTTGGTTTTGTTAAGGCAAGACTTGACGAAGGCAGGCAGGCTTATGTTGTCTGTCCGATGATAGAGGACAGTGAAAGCGACCTCTTTGCTGTTAAGTCATACGCTGAAAATGCCGCACAGGGCGATTTGAAAGGCTATTCCACAGCACTCCTTCACGGCAAAATGAGGGCGGCTGAAAAGGAAAAGGTAATGAAGCAGTTCCGTGACGGCGAAATACAGGTTCTTATATGTACAACAGTAGTTGAAGTCGGGGTGGACGTGCCGAATGCGGCGGTAATGGTTATAGAAAATGCCGAAAGATTCGGACTTTCACAGCTCCATCAGCTAAGAGGACGTGTCGGACGTGGACAGTTTGAAAGTTCGTGCATACTTATCACGGACAACACGACCGAAGAATGCATAAAGAGAATGAAGATAATGTCCTCAACCTCTGACGGCTTCAAAATATCGGAGGAAGATTTGAAAATGCGTGGACCGGGCGACTTTTTCGGTAATGCCCAGCACGGACTTCCGCCGCTGAAAATAGCCGATGTAGCTTGTAATATGGAGCTTATGAACAAGGCACAGAAATGTGCAAAGGAGCTTCTTGAATCAGACGCCATGCTTTCCAAGCCGCAGCACAGAAGTCTGAAAATGGACGTTATGCGGCTTTTCAATAAAGAAATAATAGGCTGAATATATTGCTCTGCAAAATTTAGTTGGGGGAGCAATATTGGCAGAACTGCACAAAGCGGGTTTTATAACTTTGTGTGGCTCTGCTTTATTTTTTTTGTAAAAGTCATTGACAAGAATGTGTATAAATGATATAATGTATATAACGTATATATACAATAATTATGAGGTGAACTATGGATATTATAATCAGCAATTCATCAGGTGAGCCTATTTATCAGCAGATTTCATCGCAGATAAAGAATCTCATACTAAAAGGTACGTTCAAAGAAGGGGACGCCCTTCCGTCAATGCGTATCCTTGCACAGGAGCTCCGCATAAGCGTAATAACCACAAAACGTGCATACGAAGAACTCGAAAGGGATGGATTCATTGAATCCTATACAGGCAAGGGAAGCTTCGTTAAAGGACAGAATACCGAAATGCTTCGTGAGGAAAATTTGCGTCAGACAGAAGAACTTCTTATTCAAACCTGTGAAAAAGCCAAACAGTGTGATATCACACTTGACGAGCTGAAAGAAATGCTTGAATTAATTTATGGAGGGGAAGAAAATGAATGATTATGAAAATGCAATAGAAATAAAAAATCTTACCAAAAAATATGACGGCTTTACTCTTGATAACGTGGGCTTTAATGTGCCGAAAGGCAGTATTATGGGATTTATCGGTCAGAATGGTGCCGGAAAAACTACCACTATCAATGCTTTGCTTAATATAGTAAAGAAGGATTCGGGCGAAATAAAAATTTTCGGGCTTGATAATGACAAAAATGAAATCGAAATAAAAAACAGTATAGCTGCCGTTTTTGATGAGCTTCCTTTTGACGACAGACTGAATGCCAATAGTATCAATTATATTCTTGGGGAAATCTTTGAAAAGTGGGACAGCGAACAGTTTTTTACATACCTTGACCGCTTTGCACTGCCAAGAAAAAAGCGTTTCGGCAAGTTTTCAAAGGGCATGAAAATGAAATTGCAGATAGCTGCGGCACTCTGTCATCATGCAAGGCTGCTTATCATGGACGAAGCCACAACAGGTCTTGATCCCGTTGTAAGAAATGAGATACTTGATATTTTTCAGGAATACCTTCAGGACGAAAACAACAGCATACTTATGTCGTCGCATATTACAAGCGACCTCGAAAAAATAGCCGACAGTGTCACCTTTATTGACAAGGGAAAAATCCTGATAAGCGGCTATAAAGACGAAATACTTGATAATCACGGCGTTCTGAAATGCACAAAGTCCGACTATAAAGATATAGAAAAGGATGATATTGTAAGTATAAGATTAAACGATTTCGGAGCAGAAGTAATGGTCAATGACGTTATGAAATGCAAAACGAAATATTCGGGTGCTGTGATAGATAAGGCAACTCTTGATGACATTATGCTTTTCTATGTAAACCGTACAAAAGGGGAGTGGAGATAATGAAGGGGCTTATTTACCGTGACCTTTATATTCAAAGGAAAAATATAATAATTGGTATATCTATGTATCTGTTGGTAGGAATGATTTTTGTTCTTATAGACCTTAGCTGTAAATTCGGAAATCTTGCTAAAATGGATGACCTAAACATAGACGGTGTCAGCAAATTTTTCCCGATGATGTGCTCTGCCTGCCTTTTGGCAGGCTGCGGAACAAGTTTAGCTGACGATGTTAAATCAAAATGGCTGACATATTCATACACACTTCCTGTTTCTCCGAAAAAATATTCCGCTTCCATAATGATAAACATGGGCATAAAAATAGTAGTTGTTGAGGCGGTATTATTCCTGACGGAATGCGGTTTTGCATTGCTGGAGGAGAGGGAAATCAGTAAAATTGTAATTTTGGCTGCATTAGCAATTCTTATATATGTTATTGGCATGGGATATACTGTTCCGATAATATTAAGATTCAAAAATTCGGCATTGGGACAAGGATTCATAGCTTTGATTTGCTTAATATTGTATGTATCAATGATGATTCTGATGTTAAAAGGATTAGAGTATGAAGGAGATAAATTCCCTGAAATAAAAGAGGATATGATACTTTTTGCAGCACTGGAAGAAGATGTATGTAAATTTTTCAAATCCAATATTGAGCTGATAACAGCCGGCGTGATAGTTTTTATTGCAGCTTTAGGCGGATCCCTCTATGTTCTGACGGTAAAAGCGTTGAAAAGGAGGGAAGGCTGATGCTTGGACTTATATATAAAGATCTGAAAATAAATTTATTTATGTTTATTATGACGTTTTTATGTACCACTTTTTTTAACACGATGCTGGTTATAGCAGGAACTATGGGTAACACAGAGGGCGGAACAACGGTATTTCTACTGCTTCAGATAATGAGTATGTTCATATCTTATATTACGCTGTACTGTATGTCAAGTTCAATATTTAATACGGATGAACGCAAAAAATGGGCATATTTCGTTACTTCAACTCCTGAAAGCGTGAAGGGACAGGTAGGCTCAAAATACGTTCTGAATCTTGTTTATCTGCTGTTTTTTTCAACTTATACAGAGATACTTCAAAGCATAGTTTCTGATATGGCAGAAACAGAAAATAATATGTCAATTGTAATAATAATATTTACTTTTGTAGGAATTATGTCGTCTGCAATTGAATTCCCGTTTATAGTACGCTGGGGTTCGTCAGTAGGCTCGTATGTAAAGGTAGCGGCAATGCTTATTGTATGCCTTGCGGCAGGAGTATACTTTCTTTTCGGTGACCTTTCGGCATTCGGAAGCATCGACAGCTTTTATGACAAGCTTCTGGGATTTATTAACGATTCGGATTCTTCAAATAAGCTGATTTTTGGAATAAGTCTTGCGGCATTCCTGTTACTTCCGATATATTATCTCTCCTACAGAATTTCATGCAAAGCATATCTGAAAGGAGCTGAAACTTATGCAAAATGAGGAAAAAAAGAAAAACATAATAAGGATAATAATTTTTCTTGTGCTTGCATTTACTCCCGTTTATATTCTTGGTATTATTTTTATTGATGAAAACGGAAATATAACTAACGCTTTTACGGCTTCAACAGTAATGTTATATCCTGCATTTGCAAATGTGCTGACACGAATCATAACAAAAGAGGGCTTTAAGGATTCATACATTCACGCAAATATAAAAGGAAATGAAAAATACTATATTGCAGGTGTGGCATATCCGATTATTGCAGGTATAGTATCAGGACTGGCAGTAATACTTTTCTGCATGAAGGACTACAGCTTTTCTGACATGAAGATAACAGATACATTCTTTGTGCTGTCAAGTGTAATGTTTTCAATTGTTTGTGCTTTTGTGTCAATATTGAAAGGCTTTGGCGAGGAGTTCGGCTGGCGGGCATATCTTACCCCGAAGCTTGAAAAGCTTATGCCTGAACCTGTTGCTGTTATAATTACGGGAATAATCTGGGCGTTATGGCACGGACCTCTGCTTATGCACGGATACAATTTCGGCAATAACGATAAATTTTCGCCTTACAGCGGATTTATTGCAATGATAGTAATGTGCATATTCTTATCGTCAGTACTTACATGGATGACCAAAAGAACAAAATCGGTTTATCCTGCCACAATATGCCACATACTTATTGATACAGCAATGTCAACAATAGCCCAGATAATGATAATAGATAAAAACGGAATGCTTCCCGAAATGAAAGTATCGGAATTCTGGCTGAAGGTTGTTGTGCTTGTTGTACCTCCGATGATATTCGGAACAATTTGTTTTATTTTTTTTAAAGAGGGAAAATCAAGTGATGGTTTAAGAACAAAGTGAAAATCAAAACTGCTCATATCTGTATAACGTGGTTATTGATGAAAAATGCAGGTTTGGAAATGAATCTGCATTTTTCTATAACCGTTTTTTACCGATATTTCGTCGATTAGAATTATTTTCAAAAAAATTTGAAATTTTTTTCAAAAAATGCTTGACAAATCAAAAATGCTGTGCTATAATATAATACGTCGTCAGGGACAAGACGTAAAAAACAAAACAAAAAAATAAAAGTTGTGGGGGTTTAGCTCAGCTGGGAGAGCATCTGCCTTACAAGCAGAGGGTCACAGGTTCGAGCCCTGTAGTCCCCACCAATCTTGGCCCGGTAGTTCAGTTGGTTAGAACGCCGCCCTGTCACGGCGGAGGTCGTGAGTTCGAGTCTCATCCGGGTCGCCAATGCGGATTTAGCTCATCTGGTAGAGCGCCACCTTGCCAA
>JAZQND010000134.1:0-11252 GCA_045627145.1 Ruminococcus sp.
TATCAGAATTGAAGAAGCAAAGGGACGTTCAATGTCACGTTCTGCTCACGGTGTCAGAGTAATAAAGCTTCGTGACGGCGATTACGTTGTCGGCATGGCAAGAATCCGTGAGGGTGCTTCACTTCTCACCGTTACAGAAAACGGCTACGGCAAGAAAACCGAGGTTGAAAGCTACAGAATACAGAACAGAGGCGGCTACGGTCTTACAAACTATAAGGTTGACGATATAAGAGGTCATGTCTGCGGAATCAAGATAGTAGACGACGATGACGATATAATCCTTGTTTCAAGCGACGGTATCATTATCAGAATACTTGCAAGCGATATCAGAATTATGGGACGTATTGCAAAGGGTGTTCGTGTAATGAGAGTAAACGAAGGTGCAAAGGTAGTTGCGTTTACCCGTGCCGAACATGACGACAGTGCCGAAACAGAAAAGGTCGAACAGCTTACGGATGAACAGTTAAGGGCTGCCGAAGAAGAAGCAAGACTTGAAGAAGCAAACGAAATAGTTATCGAAGCCGAAGAAGGCTCGGAAGACGAAGAATAATGGTGTGGCTAATCATATTGCTTGCCGTTCTTGTGTTTATACTCTATGTTCTGATAGAAAACAGGCTCATGCTCACGGTAAGGCACGAAAATCTCGGCGGAAACGTGAGGGTAGCCCAGATATCAGACCTTCACAAAAGGAATTTCGGTAAAGACAATAAACGGCTTGCAGAGAAGGTCAAAGGCGAAGAACCTGACGTTATCCTCATTACAGGTGACCTTGTTTCAAGACACATGGAGGATTTCAGCGGTGCAGAATCGCTTCTTCACGAATTGCAGGGAACAGCTCCGATATACGTTATAATGGGCAATCACGAAAAAGACCTTAATGACAAAAGTTTCAGCGAATATGCCTCGATACTTGAGGAAAACGGTGCAGAACTCCTTAGAAACAGTTCAGCCGATATAGACGTTAAGGGCAGAAAAATGAAGCTTTACGGTCTTGACGAAAGTGTTACGGTCTATAAGAAAAATGATTCCTACAAAAATCTTGATGTTCTTGATACGTCAAACGTGGAGGAGCTTCTTGGAGAATGTCCGGAGGGAGAAGTTCTGCTCATGGCACACAATCCGTTTTTCGGAGAGGTTTATGCCGACTGGGGAGCAAAATACACGTTCAGCGGACACGTTCATGGCGGAGTTGTGAGATTTTTTGGCAAAGCAGTACTTTCACCTGAAAGAAAGCTTTTTCCGAAGAATGCGAAGGGCGTTTACACATACGGCGAAGGAAAGCTTCTTGTTTCAGCCGGACTTGGCAAACTAAGGCTTTTTGATCCGCCTGAAATCGTTATATACGATATATGATAAAAGGGCGAAGCAAAGGCTGACGGACTGTCCTCATCATCTTTCCCGGCTTGCCCGATGATTAATTAAGCATAAACGAAAAAATAATAAGCATAACTCCTCCCACCCATGAGAAATCGTGTTTAAGGGAGGAGATTTTTTGTCCCATTGCAGAACCGAGAGCAATTGCCGCAAATCCGCATAGAAATGTACAGAGAGAGGCAATGACCGGAGAAATGCCTGCCGAACCGCTGCCGAGTCCCATAGCGGCACAGTCAAACGAACTTGCAAGGGCAAGCGAAACTGCTTCACCTGCGTTAAGTACCTTTGAATTATCCTTGTCTGCGGCAGTATCGTCAAGACAAAGCTTCAGAGCAAGAGGACTGTTTCCGAGCTTTAAGTATAGTTCGCCTTTTCCCGATATGTGAACGGCTATTATTCTTGCAATGCTTTTCAGAATAGTCAGTATGCCTATGACTATCAGGACGGCAGTGCTTAGTTTATGGAATAATCCGGAAGTGACCGAGTGGCTTATGACTTCTGAAAATTTTATGGATATTCCAAGAATTGACGAGCATATCAGGTTGATGATAAAAGTTGAAAGCAGAGGAACTTTTATACCGTTGTTGCAGAAAGCGGCAGAAGCAAGGAAGATGTCAATGCTTACAGTTACCGCAAGAAAGATTTCTTCATACAATTTTCTCACCTCGGCTTATTATATTCAGCATAGAGGAAAAATGTGAGATGGAAAATTTTATGAAAGGCGGAAATTTTCTAAGTTTTTATATTGAAATGGGAGAAAAAGTGTGTTATAATTAAAATGATATTCTGTAGGCAATAATGCAGGATATCTGCTCTGGCAGCACTGTAAGGAGTGAGCGTGTGCATTGCTGCAATATTTTTTTGGAGGATAATATATGAAAAAACTTTTATCTTTATTTGCAGCTTCAGCAATGATAGTATGCATGGTATCTTCATGCAGTGCAGCAGATAATACAAAAGATGATAATAACAGCAAAAGCGTTGAGGAAGAAAAGGATTATACAAAAGCACTTGTTGGAAAATGGGAAATGCCGAGTCTTGTTGATGCAGGCATGGACAGCGGCGGACTTGAATTTGAAGCTGACGGAACAGGTTCAATTTATATGGATACATCTTCTATTATCCACGCAGAAGGAAAAAGTATCTGCATAGGAAGCGGAGATGAAAAATTTGCGTTTACCGAGGATATGGTACAATTTGACGGAAATACTCTTAAAATAGACCTCGAAAACAACGATATCCTGACAATGGAGAAAATTGAAGAAGATGATTCCGAAAATGCAGAAGAATCTGCTGAAGATGGTACTACAGAAGCCGAAACAGCAGATATCGAAAGTTTTGACGGTGAATACAAATTTGTAAGCGGTTCAATATACGATGTCATAGTTGAAGGTCTTATGAAGGATTCTACCGAATTTAAAAAAGAAGACCTTAACGTTATAATTGGGTTCAGCGGTGAAAAAAGTGAGATAACCTATGATGATATTTTCACTTATTCGGCTGATAAGGATAATATTACAATTATGGGCTGGGCTTCATTTATCGGCAACGCAACAGACGGCGAAGATTTAAAGGCTAAATATAAAATAGACGGAACTACTCTTGAGGTAACATCATCAGAAGGAAATATCGAAACACTTTACAAAAAAAGCTGAAACTGATTTTTTGGGGGGAGAATAAATGATAATAAAAGAATCTCTTAGAGAACAGCCAAATCATAAACATTATTCAGCGTGTCTTCAGAAAAAGCTGGAAATAAAAAAATATACATCGGTTTTAGCCATAGCTGTACCGATAATTTGTATGATAATTGCAATTTTTGCTTTTGCAGGGGTAGATATTCCGTTGTTTGCAAATTTTGCATCAGCTTTTACAAAAAATGATATTGTTAAGCTTGTTTTTGAAATTGTTGGATTGGTTTTGCTTGCGGTTCTTTCATTTCTTGGAAATGTAGTAGATATTGTTTATGATTTTGTATTATTGATAGTGTTTGCCCTGATGCTTATATTTTCATTTTTCAACCTTGATTCAGTCAATAATTTTCTTGTTATGGCAGTTATTGCAGGAGGATGCGGTGTATCACTGAAATCCTTTGAGTCATTCTTTAACTGGCGTCAGCTTGAACAGACCGAGGGCTTTCCCCAATTCAGCCACAGTATCGCTTACTTTGAAGAAAATGTCGAATATAAGGCAACTAAAGAGGTTTATGCGTCAGACGGCGGCGGTTCGGAAATGATAGACTTGAAGCCCGTTGAACCTATGAGATTCACAGGCAATGAGAGTAAGGTTCAGATGGAAGAACCGCATGAAATAGACGACCTTCAGTTCAGTGAAAGAAAGAAATCAAAAAGAATGCCGACAATGAAATTCACAGAAGTTGATGAAATAGAGCCGCATATCCCGAAAAAGGATACAATGAATGAAATTGACATGAGAGAATAATACAGAAAGTGGGTGGAAGCTTTGTTTGCAAAGGTTTCAAGTCTTGGACTTTTTGGTCTTAACGCTTTTCAGGTCGATGTTGAAATAGATATCAGCCGTGGTTCTCCGCAGTTTGACATTGTAGGACTGCCCGACGCAGCGGTAAGGGAAAGCCGTGAGAGAATACGTTCTGCACTTCGTTCATGCGATATAAGCTTTCCTATCGCAACGGTTATGGTCAATCTTGCTCCTGCCGATACGAAAAAAAGCGGTTCGGTTCACGATATGGCTATTTTCATGGCTGTAATCAAAGCAATGCGAGTTACAGACGCTTCACTTGACGGATGTGCATTCATAGGCGAACTTTCGCTTAACGGCGATGTAAGACGTATAAACGGCGTACTGCCTATGGTCATGCTTGCAAGAGAATCGGGATTCAAAGCCGTGTTCGTGCCTTACGGCAATGCCGCAGAAGCCGCAGTTATAGACGGAATTGAGATATATGCCGTGAAGAATGCAGACGAGCTTATACGCCACTTTCGCAGTGAACGCAGGATAGAACCCTGTAAACACGTCAGACCGCCCGAAGCGGCATACAACGAAATTCTTGATTTTTCAGATGTCCGTGGACAGCAGTCAGCCAAAAAAGCATTGGAAATTGCGGCGGCAGGCGGACATAATGCCCTCCTGATAGGTTCACCCGGAAGCGGAAAAAGTATGCTTTCAAAACGCATACCGTCAATTCTTCCGCCGCTTACCTTTGAGGAGGCACTTGAAACTACAAAGATACACTCAATATCGGGTTTTTTAAGCGAGGAAACCCCAATAATCACAAAAAGACCTTTCCGTTCACCTCATCACACGATATCGGCGGCAGGTCTTGCAGGAGGAGGCTCTGTTCCCCATCCCGGAGAGGTTTCCCTTGCACATAACGGAGTTTTGTTTCTGGACGAGCTTGCAGAGTTTGACAGAAAAACACTTGAAATACTCCGTCAGCCGCTTGAGGACAGAAAGGTTACCATCGCACGTTCCGCAGGTACAGTAACATATCCCTGCACGATAATGCTCATAGGAGCAATGAACCCCTGTCCGTGCGGATATTTCGGACATCCGAAAAGAAAATGTATATGCTCCAAACAGAAAGTAACGTCCTATCTTTCAAAGATATCAGGGCCTCTGCTTGACCGTTTTGACCTTCATATAGAGGTTGCACCCGTTGAATTTGAAGACCTTTCATCAAAGGGAGAGGAAGAATCTTCCTCTGAAATAAGGAAACGTGTAACAGCCGCAAGAAAAATTCAGGAGGAACGTTTCAAAGGAACGCAGATAACCTGCAATGCATTAATAACTCCCGATAAATTGCAGAAAATGTGTCCTATGGACGATTCAGCAGAAAGCCTGATGAAAAGCGTATTTGATACTCTCGGACTAAGTGCGAGAGCCTATGACAGAATACTTAAAGTTGCGAGAACCATTGCTGATATAGATAATTCCGAAGTTATAAGGAAACAGCACGTCGCAGCAGCAGCACAGTTCAGAAGTCTTGACCGCAAATACTGGTCGGATAAGTAAGGAGAACAAATGAGATCAGCATTCAAAAAACTGCCGTCTGAAAAGCACAGCATAGATATCGGTCTGCTTTTTGCGGTAACATTATGTGCGGCGATAAGTTCGCTGCTGATATATTCGATAGTAGAAAACAAGGTTCTTGACGGTATCGGCTCAAGCTATTGGAAAACACAGCTATTTTCAATGGGTGTCGGAATAGTTGGTGCTGTGATAATATCGTTCATAGACTATCATAAACTTGTCAAGCTGTGGTTCATATTCGCACCGGCGGCACTGATTCTGGTGGCGATGACCTTCACCTCTCTCGGCTATCAGCGAGAAGGTGCGGACGATAAGGCTTGGCTGAACCTCGGATTTATACAGTTTCAGCCTTCGGAGGTAATGAAGCTTGCTTTTATACTGACTTTCAGCTACCATCTTTCCCGTGACGAGGAGGAAATGAACAAGCCCTCGCATATGCTTCTGCTGCTGGCTCACGGACTGCTGCCGATAGGAATAGTCGGTTTGCAGGGCGACTACGGTACGGCAATAGTATTTGCGGCAATATTTGCATTTATGATATGTTCAGCCAACATCTCATGGAAATATCTGCTTGCAGCCCCGTTTCTTGTGGCAGGCGGAATAGCGGCAATGTGGTTTCTGTTTCTTGGACAGGAACATAAAAAACGTATTCTTATACTTTTTCATCCGGGAACAGATCCCGAATACATAGAATATCAGCAGGACCTCGGTCTTTCTGCACTGAAATCGGGCGGAGTATTCGGTAAAGGACTTTTTTCCGGAACGGAAGAATATATAGCAGTTCCCGAAATGCACAACGACTTTATCTATACCTACGCAGGACCGGTTTTTGGTTTTGTCGGTTCAATGGGATTGCTGATAATACTGGTTTATATCTGCCTGAAGGTTTTTGGTGACAGCCGTGTAACAAGAGACCACCTCGGAAAATTTATCTGTATGGGTGCATTCGGACTTCTGTTTTCACACTGCGTTATGAATATCGGAATGGTTCTGAAAGCCGCCCCTGTAATCGGCGTACCGCTTCCCTTCCTTAGTGCGGGCGGAACGGCTATGATAAGTATGTATGCGGTCATAGGACTTGTTTTGAGTACCTACAGCCACAGAGCTAAGAATTATAACGTCTTCTACGATGAGGACGAAGACGAAGATTAACAAACAGCCGTAATGGCAGTGATTATTATTGCTCCCCCAATTAAATCATGAATTTTTCTGCTCGTCCTGACGAAGAAATTCTGTTTCAGAAAACCTTGCCTTTCTCCGTCATTACTTCGCACTAATTATTCACGATTTAATTGGTGGAGCAATAGTAAATTCAGCTCTTTATTGAGGGAAACACTTTTGAGAAAGGGGTGGGCCCGAAAAAGGAACGGAATTTATAAATAATCGCTATCATTACGGCTGTTTGTATTGAAAGGGTTAATTAGCGGCTTCTGTGGGCTTTGGAAACTTTGGGGGCGGAGGTTGAAGTCTGGGAGTTATTGCCGCTTACGCCGTCAATAATGTCTTCGGCGGCATCTCCGGCACCATTGATGATATCGTCGCCGGCATCTTCAACGCCGTCAATAACGCCGTTCACATAGTCTCCTGCGTTATTTTTACCGGTAGAGGTGACGACGTTTTTGTGGGGTTCATCGGAAGATACATGACTGTCATTATTCACATCTGAACCGTTATTATTATCTCCGCAGCCAGTAAATACTGCACAAACCGAAAAAAAGACGGAGCATATTGCTAATAGCTTTTTCATACAAATCAAATCCTTTGAAAAAAGTCATTGGGGATGTGTTTTCCACAATGCTTTTTTATTGTTTGCGGGTTTTTACTGTTTATCCACAGAGTTTTCAACTTTTTAGTATTGTAAAAAACTGTATTCTGCGTTGTTTTCCACCTTTTCCACCAACTTTTCAACAATCGAGGTTAAAACTCCACACTACTTTCAACACGGTGTTGAAAGTTCATCAACGTTATTGTGGAAGAAAATTAGCACTATATTGCTGTTGAAAAATGCCGAAAGAGAAAGATTATCACGCAAGAAAAAATTTACATATTTAATAAATTTAAATCAGGGCAGACTATTATCCATAAGTTAAGAAATACAAATCAGAACCGTGTTTTTCGTCATAAATAACAAAAATATCGGCTTCATATATCATACAATCTTTGCAGAGAAAAACAAAAAATTCTTGCATTTTTTCATGATATGTGTTATTATAAAAGGTAAGAAATTATGCCATGACGGTTTATGGCAAAAAAAATTATGTACATTAGTATTGTACAGGTTGGGAGATCAGTATGCCAAAAAGAACAGATATCAATAAGATAATGATAATAGGTTCAGGCCCTATTATAATAGGTCAGGCCTGCGAATTTGACTATTCGGGTACTCAGGCTTGTAAAGCTCTTCGTCAGCTTGGATATGAAATTGTTCTTGTAAATTCAAATTCTGCAACTATTATGACAGATCCTGATGTTGCTGATATCACCTATATAGAACCTCTCAACGTTGAGAGATTAACTCAGATAATCGACAAGGAGCGTCCGGATGCTCTCCTTCCTAACCTCGGCGGTCAGTCAGGTCTTAACCTCTGCTCCGAACTTGATAAGGCAGGAGTCCTTGAAAAATACAACGTTCAGGTAATCGGTGTTAAGGTCGATGCTATTGAACGTGGTGAAGACCGTATCGAATTCAAGCATACTATGGATAAGCTCGGTATCGAAATGGCTCGCAGCGAGGTTGCATACTCAGTTGACGAAGCTGTAAAGATAGCTGAAAAGCTCAAATATCCTGTTGTTCTTCGTCCGGCATATACAATGGGCGGTGCAGGCGGCGGCATGGTTTATAATGTTGATGAACTCAAAGTCGTTTGTGCAAGAGGTCTTCAGGCAAGTCTTGTAGGACAGGTTCTCGTTGAAGAATGCATAAGCGGCTGGGAAGAACTTGAACTCGAAGTTGTCCGTGATGCTGAAAATAATATCATCACAGTATGCTTTATCGAAAATATTGATCCTATCGGCGTTCATACAGGCGATTCATTCTGCTCTGCTCCTATGCTTACTATTTCCGAGGACGTTCAGAAGGAACTCCAGAGACAGGCTTATGCTATCGTTCAGGCTGTTGAGGTAATCGGCGGCTGTAACTGTCAGTTTGCACACGATCCTGTTTCGGGCAGAATCGTTGTTATCGAAATCAATCCGAGAACATCCCGTTCATCAGCCCTCGCTTCAAAGGCTACAGGCTTCCCTATCGCTCTTGTTTCAGCAATGCTCGCCTGCGGTCTTACATTAAAGGATATTCCATGCGGTAAATACGGTACTCTCGATAAATACGTTCCCGACGGCGACTATGTTGTTATCAAGTTCGCTCGCTGGGCATTTGAAAAGTTCAAGGGTGCAGAGGATAAGCTCGGCACACAGATGAGAGCAGTCGGTGAAGTAATGAGCATCGGCAAAACCTATAAGGAAGCTTTCCAGAAGGCTATCAGAAGTCTCGAAACAGGCTGCTACGGTCTTGGATTCGCTAAGAACTTCAACGAACTTTCAAAGGAACAGCTTCTTGATAAGCTCCGTTTCCCAACCAGCCAGAGACAGTTCGTAATGTATGAGGCTCTCCGTAAGGGAGCTACAGTTGAGGAAATCTATGAACTTACCAAAATCAAGCACTACTTCATTGAACAGATGAAGGAACTCGTTGAGGAAGAAGAAAACCTCCTCACAATGAAGGGTTCAGTTCCTGCAAAGGACGTTCTCAAGAAGGCAAAGTGCGACGGCTTCTCAGACCGTTACCTCAGTTCACTTCTCGAAGTTACAGAAGAAGAAGTAAGAAATGCCCGCATCGGCTTCGGTATCAAGGAAGCTTGGGAAGGCGTTCATGTAAGCGGTACAAAGGACGCTGCTTACTACTATTCAACATATAACCTCGATGAGGATAAGAGTACAGCAAGCGATAAGCCGAAGATAATGATTCTCGGCGGCGGCCCTAACAGAATCGGTCAGGGTATCGAATTTGACTACTGCTGCGTTCATGCCGCACTTGCACTCAAAAAGCTTGGCTTTGAATCAATTATCGTAAACTGCAACCCTGAAACAGTTTCAACAGACTACGATACTTCAGATAAACTCTATTTTGAACCTCTTACTCTTGAAGATGTTCTCTCTATCCATGAAAAGGAAAAGCCTGTCGGTGTTATTGCACAGTTCGGCGGTCAGACACCTCTTAACCTTGCAAATGACCTCAAAAAGTACGGCGTAAATATCCTCGGTACAACTCCTGAAACTATCGACCTTGCTGAGGACAGAGACCATTTCCGTGCTATGATGGATAAGCTCGGCATTCCTATGCCTGAAGCCGGTATGGCAGTAAATGTTGACGAGGCTCTTGAAATTGCAAACAGAATAGGCTATCCTGTAATGGTTCGTCCTTCTTACGTTCTCGGCGGACGTGGCATGGAAATCGTTCACGATGACGAAATGATGAGAGTTTATATGTCTGCCGCTGTTGGTGTTACACCTGACAGACCTATCCTTATCGACCGTTTCCTCAACCACGCTACAGAGTGTGAGGCTGATGCTATCTCTGACGGTACACACTGCTTTGTACCTGCCGTTATGGAGCATATCGAGCTTGCAGGTGTTCATTCAGGTGACTCTGCTTGTATCCTTCCTTCAAAGAACCTCACAGATAAGCAGATTGAAACAATTAAGGACTATACAAGAAAAATTGCCGTGGAAATGAACGTATGCGGTCTTATGAATATGCAGTACGCTATCGAAGGCGATACAGTCTATGTTCTGGAGGCAAATCCAAGAGCATCAAGAACGGTTCCGCTTGTATCAAAGGTATGCGATATCAACATGGTAAGAATCGCAACAGAAATTATCACTTCTTCCCTTACAGGCAAGCCGTCACCTGTTCCTGAACTCAAGGATAAGGTCATCACTCACTACGGCGTAAAGGAAGCTGTATTCCCGTTCAATATGTTCCCGGAGGTCGATCCTGTTCTCGGACCTGAAATGCGTTCAACAGGTGAAGCACTCGGAATTTCAAATTCATTCGGTGAAGCTTACTTCAAGGCTCAGGAAGCTACTCAGACAAAGCTCCCTCTTGAAGGTACTGTTCTCCTCAGCGTATGTGAGAGAGATAAGCCTGAACTCGTTGACATTGCAAAGTCATTCCATGAGATTGGCTTCAAGATAATCGCTACAGGCAGAAGCTACGAGATGATAAAGGCTGCCGGAATCCCATGTGAGAAGATATACAAGATCTACGAGGGCAGACCGAATATCGCTGACGAAATTGCAAACGGCGAGATTCAGATGATTATCAATACTCCTGCCGGCAAGACAAGTGCCCACGACGACAGCTATATCCGTAAGGCAGCTATCAAGCACAGAGTACCTTACATGACTACTATGGCTGCTGCAAAGGCAAGTGCAGAGGGTATCAAGGCTATCAAGAACAATACTCACCTCGGCGTTAAGTCACTCCAGGCTCACCACGCTGACATTAAGTAAGCCGCTGAGAAAGCAGCGGCACAGTCACGCTTACTCTGTACAGGGCGGAAAGTCTGCTTTTGCTCGCTGACATTATTGCGTAAATATATTATCAAAGAGACAGTTTTTAACAGCATTGCTCATATAGAAACTTTATGCTTATTATTGAGTGAAACCCTTTTGAGAAAGGGTTTCACCGATAAAGAGTAAAAACATCTATATGAGTATTGCTATTAACGCTGTCCATTTTTGTATTTGGAAATATATATTGGGCACCTCTAAAAACCCCTTCTGAGAAAAAGCAGCTATACACAGCAACTGCTGCGTCAAGCCCTCTCGTAGTGCGAAAGCACGCCTTCGATGGCTTTTCTTGCATC
>JAZQND010000135.1:0-7340 GCA_045627145.1 Ruminococcus sp.
CCACCATTCCAGTCAAGAAGTGGGTAGTCTTCAAGAAGGTCGAAATTTTCGTGGCAGCCGTCAATAAAAGCGATAGTATAGTCTTTGGACATAAGTTTTTTCAAATCAGCACGTTCCTGTTTTGACCTGTTCCAAATAAAACCGAAATCTCCGCATATAATCAAGACATCGTCCTTACCGAGTTTTTTTAATTCTGAACTTTTAAAGCGAGTTATATCGCCGTGAGTGTCACCTGTAACGTAAACCAAAATAAAAACCTCCGTTATCCGCCGTAAAAATCATGCAGCGGGAAGAATCTGCTTTATATATTCTAACATATTCTGACAAAAAAGTAAAGACAATGACGGCAAAATATAAAAAAGAAAAAATTCCAAAAAAATTTTCAAAAAGACTTTAAAAATCACAAAAAATCTGATATAATATATATTAGTCTGTTTATGTGACATCACTGACCGAAAACTGATGTTTGGAAAGTGCTTTATAGGGGCAATAACCGCAATTGCGTTGGTGTTGCCTTAAATTTTGTTTGTAAATGAGGAGAGTCTATGAAGAAGTTTATATCAGCAATTGCAGCGGCTGTCATTGTTCTTCCGCTGATTAATATACCAAAAGCGAGTGCAATAAGTTTCCCGTTAAAAACAACAATAAAAAGCGAATCGGCTATAGTTGTAAACCTTGATGTTAACAGCGTTATCCACGAGAAAAATGCTGATACCAAACAAATGCCGGGACCTCTTGTAAATATTATGACAGCAGTTGTCTGCCTTGAAAACTGTTCAAATATCAATGAGGAAGTAACAGTTCATGAATCTGTATATGAACATCTTTATGAAGCAGAGTATCAGGACGATTTGCGATGGGCTGATATCTGCGATGAGGACGTTCTTACGGTAACAGACCTGCTTTATGCTATGATGCTTACATCTTCAATGGAAGCATCCGAAACCATTGCTTATCATGTTGGTGACGGAAATGTTGATAATTTTGTAAAAATGATGAACGATAAGGCTAAGGAGATAGGTCTTGAAGATACGCATTTTACCAACGCCACAGGTATGTATGATCCGAATCAGTATACCACAGCCAGAGATATGGCAACTCTTACACAGTATGCTCTGTCTGTTCCGCTTTTTGAAACCATTGCCACAACTGTAACATATAATCCGTCAGTACCAAATCCTCAGAATCATACGAGCCATGAGGAATGGATATGGAGTCATTCAAATTCTATGGTGGATCCGAAAAGCGGTGATTTTTACAGTGGTGCAAAAGGAATAAAAACTGCTAATCTTGAAATGGGCGGAAGAAATATAGTTTCAATGGCAAGCCGTGACGGAAACAAATATCTTGTAGTTCTTCTTAAATCGCCTCTGACAGATGCAGAAGGAAATGTGGCATTTTATCATATAACCGACTGTAAAGAGGTGCTTGACTGGGCATTCAAACATTTCTCATATCAGACCATTCTCGCAAATACAGCCGAAGTAGGCGAACTTCCCGTTTCTCTTGCAGACGGAAATGACTATGTTCTTGCAAGACCAAAAGATGAAATTTCACTTTTATGGTATGATGAGGTCGATACTTCGACTATAAGCAAAGATAAAATAGTATGGTATAAAGACAAGCTTCAGGCACCCGTTTCAAAAGACGAACCTCTTGGTACAGTTACTCTGGAATATTCAGGTGAGGAACTTGGTACTGTTGAACTTATTGCAGTAAATAATGTAGACCGTTCAAAATCAAAATATAATTTGTATATTGCAAAAATGTTCACAAAGTCAAGCTGGTTTGGAAAAGCACTTATAGTTTCAGGAATACTTTGTCTGCTATACATTATAATATGTATATATTCATACGCAGTGTTCAAAAGCAAGGCAAAACCTATGAAACCAATATACGCTGTACCAAAGGTAGATAAGACTTCAGCTAATAGAAAGAAGAAGCCTGTTTCAAAGGATAAATAAGAACAGTTATGAAGCAGTTGATTTTTTTCGGCTGCTTCATTTTTATTGCTCCACCAATTAAACATTGCCCAAAGACAAAGTTGAAAATCAAATTTATCAAGAATGATGACAAGGTTTAGTTTTGGGAGCAATAGTTTGAAAAAATGTGAATGGAGGAAAAATAATGGATAAAACAGAAAGAATGAAGGAACTTAACGATATTCTTGCAAAAGCAGCAGATGCTTATTATAACACAGGCATTGAAATAATGTCTGACCATGAATATGATGAGCTTTATGATGAACTTGTTAAGCTTGAAAGTGAAACAGGTATAATTCTGAATGGAAGCCGTACTCAGCAGGTTGGATTTGAAGTTGCATCGTCATTGAAAAAAGTTAAGCATACTTCTAAAATGCTTTCACTTGAAAAAACCAAAAGTATAACAGAACTTACCGAATGGCTCGGTGATAACGAAGGATTTCTAAGCTGGAAACTTGATGGTCTTACTTTAGTTCTCACATTTGAAAACGGCGAACTGGTTCAGGCTGTTACAAGAGGAAATGGTGAAACAGGTGAGGATATAACCGCAAATGCACGTCATATCAAGGGCATACCTGCAAAAATCCCTTTCATCGGACGTATGGTAGTTCGTGGTGAATCTCTTATGAAATACAAGGATTTTGAACGTGTCAATTCAACAATTGATGACGGTTCAAAATATAAGAATCCACGAAATCTGTGTGTCGGAACTGTTAGAAATCTTGATTCAAAGGTCACGGCTGAAAGAAATATCAACTTTTTTGCATTTAATCTTGTTTCTGCCGAAGGCTATGAGAATAATTCCTTTGCTGAAAGGATAAACTGGCTCTCAACTCTCGGTTTTCAAACAGTTTACGGTGTTAAGGTAAAGGCTGATGTGCTTGCAGATGAAGTAAGAAGATTTGAGAGTATAATAGCCGAAAATGAATTTCCTTCTGATGGACTTGTTCTTATGCTTGATGACGTAGCTTACGGAACAAGTCTTGGCGAAACTTCTCATGCACCAAGAAACGGTATGGCTTTTAAATGGAAGGACGAAACCGCTGATACCATACTTCGTGAGATTGAGTGGTCAGCAAGCAGAACAGGACTCCTCAATCCTGTAGCAGTTTTTGATGCTGTTGAACTTGAAGGAACAACGGTTTCAAGGGCATCCGTACACAATGTAAGCATAGTTAAGCAGCTAAAACTCGGAATAGGCGATACGCTTTCAATTTTTAAGGCAAACATGATAATCCCGCAGGTTCTTGAAAACAAAACAACTTCAGGAAATGCTGAAATACCGTCAGTTTGTCCTGTATGCGGCGGAAAAACAGAGATAAAGACTTCAGATGATGAAGTTGAAACACTGTTTTGCATGAATAAGCAGTGTCCTGCAAAGCATATCGGAAAATTTGAACATTTTGTTCAGCGTGATGCAATAAATATAGTCGGACTTTCAACAGCCACTATCGAAACCTTTATATCAGAGGGATTTGTTAAGAAATACAGCGATTTCTACCATCTTGACAGATTCAGAGAAAAGATTATTGCTATGGAAGGCTTCGGTGAACGTTCATATCAGAAGATTCAGGAGGCAGTTGAAGCATCACGTCATACCGAATTAAGCCGGGTGCTTTATTCTGTAGGTATACCGAATATCGGCAGGTCAGCATCAAGGTTTATCTGTTCGGCATATCCTGAAATTGAACAGCTTGAAAAGCTGACAGTTGATGAACTTACTGCAATTGACGGAATAGGAGAAGTTCTTGCAAATGATTATGTCGGATTTTTTGCAAATGAGGATAATCTTGCTGAATATCACGAACTTCTTAAAGAGCTTGATATAGCCGAAGCAGAGAAAATTGACGAAAGTTCACCTGTTGCAGGAAAGACATTTGTTATAACAGGTTCGGTAAATCTCTGGAAAAACCGTAATGAACTGAAATCTTATATTGAATCTCTTGGCGGAAAGGTTTCAGGTTCGGTTTCTTCAAAGACGAATTATCTTATCAACAATGATTCAGCTTCAAATTCCACAAAGAATAAAACGGCAAAATCGCTCAATATTCCAATAATCACAGAAGAAGAATTCAAAAAACTCATCGAAGGAGAAGGTTAATGAAAGTAAAGCAGATTGAAAACAAAGATGAAAAGGAAAGGATTTCAAGATTGATACTTGAATCACTTAATAAATGGTTTGAGATAGAAGAAAGCAGGGAAATGTATATCCGTCAAAGTGTGGATAAAGTTTTTTTCGGAGCTTTTGATGAGGATAAAGCTGTGGGTTTTCTTTATCTTAAGCCAACCGGAAAGGATACGGTTGAGCTTGCGGTTATGGGTGTTCTGGAAGAATACCACAGAAACGGTGTTGGAAGAATACTTTTTGAAAATGCAGAAAAAGCAGCTAAGAATGCAGGATTTTCCTTCATTCAGGTAAAAACGGTCAAAATGGGAACGTATGATGATTACGACAAAACAAACAAATTTTATCAGGTTGTAGGATTTAAGGAATTTGAAGTTTTCCCTGAGCTCTGGGACGAACAGAATCCCTGTCAGATATACGTTAAATCATTATAAAAATAAGGCAGCACCACATTTTTTCAGTGGTGCTGCCTTATTTATAATCTTATGAAATCACTTTTTGAGTAGCCGATGAGTTGGTTGTAATCAATGACGTACCAGCCGTTTGTTTCGCCTGTTACAGTTACGGAAGAACCATTCGGTACAGAACCAATTATTCTGCCGTCGAGGGAAGGATAGCTTCTGACATTAAGACCGCTTCCGTCAGTGGTTACAGTACCACGGCGAACAGCAGAAGGTGCAATGAACGGTATTCCAAAATAATCACAAAGTGAACGTGCTATATTGCGGGCTATACTATCAAGATTATTTTTCAGCCACGCTTCATCAGCGTAGTTATCGTGATAGCCGAGTTCGCAAAGTACAGCAACAGCTTTTGTCCGTAAAACCTCACCGAGGTAATCTGTTGGCAATGCACGGACTTTTTCAGGCAGAGGATAAATAGTTTTCAGATTATTGGCAATTATATTTGCAAGATTTTCACTGTATCGGCTGTTTGGGGCAAAATAAATGTCGATTCCTCTGAGTTTACCTGCAAGATTTATTGGTGCGGCATTGGAATGAAGTGCAAGATGAACGTCGTATACACCGGCATTTGAGTCTGCAATTGCACCATTTACATTTCTTTCGGGAGCGTTTCTGACAAATCCGATTCCGCATGAACGCAGATAAGGTTCAATATAATCTGCAAGGCGATTCATATAAAGTTCTTCGTTTCCTTCCGTGGCATACAGGTTCCATTCCTGCGTTGACGGACTTAAAAATATCTTTGGCATGGAAAAGTTCCTTTCAAATAATAGTTTTTGCTTCAAAACAATCGTAAAATATTATTGAGGGAGCAATACTATAGTATGCCGAAGATATGAAGATGGGTATATTTTTCTTACAAGGGCACCTCTAAAAATATTTGTAAATGTAAGCTTGAGGGAAACTCTAAAACAAGAAAATAATAAAATAGTATTGACTTTTACTGTTTAAAGCGTTATACTGTAAATGCGGTATAACAACCGCACAAAATTTATGTGGTGTTGCCTGAAAAATGGTTTGTGGGCACCAACACTGTAATGAAAGGAAATAATACTATGAATATACTTGTTGTCGGACTTGGTTTGATAGGAGGTTCACTCTGTAAGGCTATGAAAAAATATACATACCATACCGTTACAGGACTTGATGTCAATAAAGATATTGAATTTGCCGCATTGAGAGATGTAGCCGCAGATAAGGTGTTTGACGGCGATTACAGTCAATATGACCTCGTTATCATTGCACTTTTTCCTGAAACTGCTGAAAAATTCTTTAAGGAAAATGCTGCAAAATTCCGTAAAGGAACACTTATTACTGATGTATGCGGAATAAAAGGAAGCTTTTCCGAAAGAATGAAGAAAACTGCTGTTGAAAATGAACTGCATTATATAGGTATCCATCCTATGGCAGGCAAGGAATTCGGCGGATATTATAACAGTTCAGCAGAATTATTTCAGAAGGCGAATTTCATAATTGCTCCTTTTGAGGATAGCAGTGAAAAAGAAATAGAAAAACTGAGAAAGCTTGCAGAGGAAATAGGAGCAGGAAAAATTGTGATAACCAGTCCTGAAAATCACGATAAGATGATTGCCTATACGTCACAGCTTGCACATATTGTATCAAGTGCCTATGTAAAAAGTCCTGAACTTGGGCTTGAATGCGGATTCAGCGGAGGAAGCTTTCAGGATATGACGAGAATTGCCACCATGAACGAAAAAATGTGGACAGACCTTTTCATGCAGAATCGTGAATATCTGAAATATGAACTTGATATGCTGATAGAAAATTTGAAAAAATACAGTGATGCTCTTGAAAATGGAGATGCAGAAAAAATGTGTTCTCTTATTGCTGAAGGACGTGAACTTAAAGAAGAAAATCTTCGTCACAGAGTCGGACAGCCTAATTAAGCAGATATTTATTCAAAAAATTTCTTTTCAAATTCCGGTTTTGGAGCGTGAATGTCAAGTTGGTTGAGGTAGCTCATAGCAGAACTTTCCGGCAGATGAAATTCAAGACGATATGCACACAGAGCCTGATAAAATACTCCGAAACGCTTGTTTACAGGTGTATTTCCATATTTTCCGTCACCAAGAAGTGGAGCTTTGATATGTGAAAGATGAGCTCTTATCTGGTGGGTTCTTCCGGTGAAAAGAGTTACCTCAATCAGTGAAAGACCGTTTTTTTGCTGTAAAACCCTGTAGCCTGTTTTGATTTCCTTGAATCCGTCAAGCGGAGTATCAGATATCCTGACAATATTGCGTGATTCGTCTTTTTTATGGTAGGCGGTGATGATGTCCTCGTTTTGGGGCGGAGGAGAGATAGTTATACAATGATAGACTTTATTCAGCATACCGTCACGGATTGCTGAATTAATCTCACGCAAAGCAGATGCATTTTTTACAGCAGTTACAAGACCGCTTGTATTTCTGTCCAATCGGCTTGAAAGTGCAGGAGCAAAAGAACTTTCATTTTCAGGCTGATATTCTTTCTTATTATATAAATAATGTTTGATACGGTTTATCAAGGTGTCGGTATTTTGTTCACCGTTGCCATGAGAATCAAGTCCAAGCGGCTTGTTTACAATAATAACATTTTCGTCCTCGAAAACAATGTCAATGTCAGACGGAGCATCAAGGAATTTCATGTCATGCTGCTTTTCAGCAGAAACCTCGTCTTTTACATAAACCGAAACAATGTCACCTGATTCAAGTCTGTCCGAGATATCGCATCTTTTTCCGTTGATTTTTATATCTTTTTTGCGAATAAGCC
>JAZQND010000136.1:0-7555 GCA_045627145.1 Ruminococcus sp.
CCTCTCTGTCACCTTCGCTGACACCTCTCACACAGGGAGAGACCACGTATGGCAAAGAATTTCTGTGCAAGATGACGGAAAAGATACAAGTTTATGACGTACAAAGTCGTCAGACGTGCTTTGTGCGGTGTTGCCTTAAATGAAGTTTCTATGTGCCTATCAAAATGTGAAAACACTCACATAAATCACAAGGTATCTTGACACTTCATTCAATATGTGGTAAAATAAATCTATCTGCGAAGAAAAAGGAATGATGATATGGATATTATCCTTGCCTCTGCTTCACCAAGACGCAGAGAACTTATGAAGCTTATAACAGAAAATTTTCAGGCTGTTTCTATGGATGCCGATGAAACACTTCCCGACGATATTGCTGAAATTTGCAGGAAAACTCCCGAATTTTCCGCACAGTACCTCTCGTCAGTCAAGGCGGAAGCTGCATATCTGAAATATCCTGATTCACTGATAATAGGCTGTGATACCGTTGTTATATCTGACGGCATCATCCTCGGCAAACCCAAAGACAGCAGTCAATGCCATGAATACCTGAAAATGCTCTCAGGCAAGCCTCATAAGGTCACAACAGGCTGTACGCTCATCTTTCAGGGTAAAAAGACCTCCTTCCACGTTGACACCACTGTTTTTTTCCGTGAACTCTCTGACGAAGAAATTGAATGGTATATATCAACAGGTGAACCCTTCGATAAGGCAGGCGGTTACGGCATTCAGGGCAAAGGAGCTTTGCTTATTGAATCAATAAGCGGCGATTATTTCAACGTTGTCGGACTTCCCGTTTCTGCCCTTTACAGCGAACTGAAAAAATATCATGCGGTTTGAAAATACACCGCCCTACATTTATTAATATAAAGGAGAGTTACTTATGAACTCAACAGCTTTTTACAATGCGGATATTCTTATTCCGAAAAAAGGTACTGACATGAATAAATGGTCTGTTATCGCCTGCGACCAGTACACAGGTGAACCCGAATACTGGGAACAGGTCAGCAAAAATGTTGACGGTCAGCCTTCAACCCTCAACCTCATTCTCCCTGAACTCTATCTTGAACAGGACGGCGTTGCTGAACGCATAGACTCTATCCACGATTCCATGAGCCAATATATTTCTGACGGAATTTTTGAAGAATACAAAAATGCAATGGTATACGTTGAGCGTACACAGAGCAACGGTATTCTCCGTCAGGGAATAGTTGGTGCTATAGACCTTGAAAAGTACGATTTCTCAAAGGGAAGCACATCAGAAGTCCGTGCTACAGAAGCTACTGTTATTGAACGTATTCCGCCAAGAATCAAAGTAAGGCAAAATGCACCTCTTGAACTTCCTCACATTATGATACTTATTGACGATCCGGACAACACTGTTATCGAACCTCTTGCTGAAACCGTTTCTGACAGCAATAAGTTATACGATTTTCCTCTTATGCAGAACGGCGGAAGCATAAAAGGCTGGCTTCTTGACAGCAATGCTCAGGAAAAAACAGACAAGGCTCTTTCCGCTTTGGGCGATACAGATTGCTTTAATAAAAAATACAGTCTCAGCGATACACCTGTTCTCCTCTATGCTATGGGCGACGGCAACCATTCCCTCGCAACTGCAAAGGAGTTCTATGAACAGCTCAAAAAAGCAAACCCTGATAAGGACTTCTCAAATCATCCTGCAAGATATGCACTTGCAGAAATTGTAAACCTCCACAGTGAAGCATTGCAGTTTGAGGCTATTCACCGTCTTGTTTACGATGTTGACAACGATAAGCTCATTTCCGAACTTACAGATGCTCTCGGTCTTTCCGAAACCGAAATTTCAGACCAGTATGTTATCTGTTCATGCGGCGGAAGCGAAAAGAAACTCTATATCAACAAAAAATCCTCAAATCTCTCAGTTGGCTCTCTCCAGAATTTCCTCGATGCTTACCTCAAGGCTAACGGCGGTAAAATTGACTATATCCACGGTTCAGATACAGTAAAGAACCTTGCCGAAAAGCACAGTGGTATCGCATTTATTCTTCCTGATATGAATAAGTCAGAGCTTTTCCCAACTGTTATCAAGGACGGTGCTTTGCCAAGAAAGACCTTCTCTATGGGACACGCAGAGGATAAGCGTTTCTACATTGAAGCAAGAAAAATTACTGAATAATATGTCGGAACAGTTTTCAAGAACAGAACGTCTGCTTGGCAGAAATGCAATGGAAAAGCTTGCAAATGCAAGAGTTGCGGTTTTTGGAGTAGGCGGCGTGGGCGGTTATGCAGTTGAAGCACTTGCCCGTTCAGGCATAGGCGAACTTGACCTTATTGACAACGATACAGTTTCGGTTTCAAATATAAACCGTCAGATAATCGCACTTCACAGCACTGTCGGTCAGTACAAGGTCGATGTCGCCAAAGAACGTATCCTTGATATCAACCCGCAGTGCAGGGTCAATACCTTCCGAACATTTTTCTTGCCTAAAACATCAGAACAATTTGATTTTTCCCGATACGACTACGTTATTGACGCTATCGACACCATCACGGGAAAAATTGAAATAATCGAAAAAGCTGAAAAGGCAGGAGTTCCGGTTATCAGTTCAATGGGTACCGGAAACAAGATGAACCCTACTGCCTTTGAAGTAACAGATATATTCCAAACATCCGTCTGCCCACTTGCAAAGGTAATGCGTTCACTGCTCAAAAAACGTGGCATCACAAAACTGAAAGTCGTTTTTTCTACTGAAATTCCGTTAAAGTCGGTTTCAGACACGGATATCTCCGAACAACAGCTTTTCAAACGTGATATTCCCGGCTCAACCGCTTTTGTTCCGTCTGTTGCAGGACTGATAATTGCCGGTGAAGTTATCAAAGACCTTTCAGATTTCGGAAAGTCTTTGTAAAATTTCGGCTAATCATCTGCAATTCAAGCGAAATGTTGACAAAAATACTACGTTTTTACCTGAATTTCATTTTTTTTGTCTATAGATTGTTGACACATGACGTTTTAAGCGTTATAATAGTGTTATGTTGGTCAAGCTCAGACTTTTCCACAGTTCTCAGTATATCATGCTCAAATTTTACATAAGGGGATGAACTGTCCATGTCAGATATCAAAATACTTTTCGGTGCAGCTGCTCTTTCTGTTCTTGCTCTCCTTGCAGGCTGTTCAGCAAAAAAAACGTCTTCCGGAGAATCAGATGAGATTCCCACCGAAACAATTATTATAGAAGAAGAAATACAAACTACTGAAGCAGTTACTGTCCTTACAGTAACAAAGGCTTCTGAAACAACTGCCGCATCGGCAACCAAGGTTGAAGTAAGTTCTATACCAACTACAGAAACCGCTACAGAATACGTTGCCGCTACGGACAACTATAAAACATTCGAGGCTGCCGGTCTTGGTAATGAAGCCGGAAAAACCCACAGCAGCAAGCCCGTTACACTGGGCGACCTTTTCGTAAGCGTGGCTGATGTCGGCGTTATGCCCGAATACGAACTTGTATGGACAGGCACAAATCCGTGGTCTGTCATAAACATTGTTGACAGCAACGGCGTTTACTATACCTATAATCGTGACGGCGGCAATAATAAAGTTGTAAATCAGGCTACAGGTGATGAATATGATTTCGACGTTATCACTACAGGTTCAACCATTGACGGTTTTGCAATCTATGATATGCCTCAGGCTGATTATTATACTGTTACGGTAACCGGAAGTGCCACTATTGCCGGTTGGGACTCTCCATGTGACTGGAACGGCTTCCTCACCTACGTTTATCCAAACTGACCGCTTTACACAGCAATTACATATAAATCATGGGAATACCCTGCAATATGGGTATTCCCTTATTTTTTTGCCCGCTTATGAATACTTGTACCCATTTTTGAATATGATGTACAAAGCATTTTCAAGGAGGTTCATATATGGATTTTAAAACCGCTATCGAAACCGTTCCTGCCGCCGAAACTATCTACGACGGTATTCAGGAACAAAATATTGAGCTTGATTACATTCTTCCCGATTATTACCCCGATATCTTCCGTCTTATCCATTGCGAAGCCGTCCCAGTTATTACGGGATTCTCAGTTTCAGGCGATAAACTCAGCTACGAGATGAGATGCGATATCAGGATTCTCTACTGCGGTGAGGGCGGCTCTCTTTTGCAGTCAGTTGAACAGCATCAGAATTTCTCAAAAACTGTGGATATCGGAAAGGTCTGCGGTTCACCTGAAATATCACTGCTTCCCAAAGCAGACCACATAAACTTCCGTGCCGTTAACAAACGCCGACTTGATATGCGTGGTGCGGTTTCTGTCAAGATAAAGGTCAACGGCGAATCTTCACAGGAGGTCATCTCAGACGCTTTCGGCATGAACATTCAGCTCAGAAAAACCGCTGTACAGTTTGCCTCAAAAAAGCTTTCCGCCGAAAAAATAGTACAGCTTTCCGAAGATATAGAGCTTTCTTCTGCACAGCCCGAGGCTGTAAATATCATCAAAGTACGCAGCAAAGCCATTGAATGTGAAGAAAAAATGGTTTCGGGCAAACTGCTTGCCAAAGGAAAAATTGAAGCTGAAATTCTCTATTCCTGCGAAACTGACGGAGAATATGCCGTTGAACCCCTCAGCTTCTCTATGGATTACAGCCAGATAATTGACATTGATGGTCTTGACGAAAACTTTATATGCACTGTCTGTCCTGAAATAGTAAGCTGTGATGTCAGCCCTTCCGCCGATAAAAACAGCGAAAACCGCATTATCCACTGTGAAGCAGAAGTACGTCTTGTCTGCAAAGCCGTAAAAACTGCTTCCGTTATGCTTGTGACCGATGCTTTTTCAACAATTTTTCCCTGCGATGTTCAATTTTCGGACATTCGTGCAGAAAAAGTTCCGATAATCAACACCGAATCATTTAGTCACTCCGCAGTTCTTGCCGAAGGTGAAAATGTACCGCAGACTGTCTATTCTATGTGGTGCACGCCGAAAAACATCAATACTCATCTCTCCGATGACAAAAAATCTCTTGTCATAAGCGGAATGCTGACCTACTCTATGGCGGCTAAAGACCTTTCAGGCAATATTTCTATGCCGGAACACGACGAAGCTTTTGAGAAAACGCTCCCGCTTACTGCAAATGCTGAAAATTCCCCTGTCACAGCCGTTATCACTGCCAATGATGTGACATATAACATCAATTCCGAAGGTGCATTGACTGCCAGAGCTGAAATTTCAGCTGAAATCACCCTTGCCGACTGCGAAAACATACGGGTAGTATCCGATATATCCGTAAACGATTCAGAACGAAAAAAACGTGACGGGGACTATGCCATAAAACTGTATTACGGCGTTGAAAACGAAAATGTCTGGGATATCGCCAAACGCTACAGCACAAGCGTGAATGCTGTCATTGAAGAAAACGAACTTTCAGGCGATAAGCTTGAAAACGGCGGAATGCTGCTTATACCAATCGTAACCTGATATACCGAAGGAGAAAATCATGATAAAAGACATTTACTCAAATATTGCTGAACGTACAGGCGGCGACATCTACATAGGCGTTGTAGGTCCTGTCAGAACAGGAAAATCCACATTTATCAAACGCTTTATGGAATCTCTCGTTATTCCGAATATTTCAAGCGAATTTATGCGTGAACGTGCTGTTGACGAACTTCCGCAGTCCGCCGCCGGCAAAACCATTATGACCACAGAACCCAAGTTCATTCCGGAAGAAGCCGTTGAAGTAAGCGTGGGCGGGGTTGCATCTTTCAATGTAAGACTTATTGACTGTGTGGGATATATTGTACCAAGTTCCCTCGGATACATTGAAAACGAACAGCCGAGAATGGTTATGACTTCGTGGTTCGACGAGGAGATACCGTTCAATATGGCTGCCGAAATCGGTACACAGAAAGTCATCACAGACCATTCAACAATAGGTCTTGTTGTTACTACCGACGGCTCTATAACTGACATTCCCCGTGAAGAATACGCCGAATGTGAAGAACGTGTCATTCGTGAACTTAAAGAACTCGGCAAGCCGTTTGTGGTCATTCTCAATACTACAGAACCGGATTCTCCTGCCGCAAGATCACTCGCCGCCGAACTTACAGAACGGTATGACGCTAAAGTTATCCCTGTAAACTGTCTTGAACTGGAAGAAACGAATATCCGTGACATAATTTGTGAGCTTCTATATTCCTTCCCGATAAAGGAAATAAATATCCGCACAGCCCGCTGGATAAACTCCCTTGAAAAAGGGCACTGGCTGAAAACCGAAATCCTTGACTGCATAAGGAATGCGGCAAAAGACCTGAAAATGGTTCGTGAAGCCGAAAGTGCCGCCGCCGCTATGTCACAGTGTCCGAATGTTATGAAAGCTGAAATCACCTCCATCGACCTCGGCACAGGCTCTGTCACAATCACCGCAGAACTTGATAACAGTCTTTTTTACAGGATTCTCGGTGAAGCTACGGGTATCAGCATTGAAAGTGAAAGCGACCTCATGCCGCTTCTTATGGAACTTAACGATATCCGCAGAAAATATCAGCGTATCGAACCTGCACTTGCTGAAGTTGAGGCTACCGGCTACGGAATAGTCATGCCGGAAATGGAGGAGCTTACCCTCGAAGAACCAAGAATTATCCGTCAGGGCGGCAAATACGGCGTTAAGCTCAAGGCTTCAGCCCCCTCTATCCACCTCATGAAAGCCAATATAAATACTACTGTCAGCCCTATCGTGGGTACTGAAAAACAATCGGAGGAGCTTGTCATGTACCTCCTCGACGGCTTCGACGATAATCCCACCAAAATATGGGAAAGCAATATCTTCGGAAAATCACTTCACGAACTTGTTAATGAGGGACTCCATAATAAACTCTGCAAAATGCCGACTGATGCAAGAATGAAGCTTCAGGAAACCCTTGAACGTGTCATAAACGACGGATGTTCAGGACTTATCTGCTTTATTCTGTAAAAATACCTTTAGTTTCTGAAAAACTTTTTCGTCACTTCTTTACTTTATAAAAAAAATATGTTATACTATATTTGCATTTTATTGTAGAACAAAATCGAAAAAGAGGTAAATATGAAAAAAATCTTTGCACTTGCGTTATCACTTTCTTTTTTTACCCTCGCAGGGTGCAGTAAACAAGTCGTTCCAAATGCTACAGTAACCGTCGAGGAAGGCGAAGCCATTACTGAATGCTCAATAAACGGCTCTGCCTCCTCATCTTCTTCAGGTAAAAAAACTACTAAAAAAACTACGGCAACTACTGCTAAAACAGAAACTACTGCCACAACAAAAAAAGTCGAACCGCCTGCCGATGTTATTATCAATTGTACCGATACCCTTGAAGTCTACAGCACAGTTAAGCTTTCAGACTTTATTACTAATTCAAATGTTACGCTTAAAGACGGTAATACATTGGTAAACACAGATAAATTAGGCGAAAATACCGTTGAAGTTCAGTATTCCTTCAACGGCGGCAACTTTTCTTCTCAATTGAATTATAACGTTGTCGATACTACCCCTCCCCTGCTTATCAATACGGGCTGGGATACACGCCACCTC
>JAZQND010000137.1:0-12940 GCA_045627145.1 Ruminococcus sp.
TATTTTTTAACACCCATCACCATAGGACGAATCATTTCACGTCCGCAGCTTATGCATACACTCATTGGTTCGTCAAGGTCAGCAAATGTATCACTTCCGCAGTCACACTTTACTGTCATATTGCGGAGTTTCGTGAAAACCTCCTGCCATTCCTTTTCAATAACTCTGTGTTCTGTATCAGCACCTACAAGTGCTTCACGGCTGAAAGCTCTCTCAAAAGTTTTTCTGATAAATTCCGGATAAATTTTCCATAGCCGTATCTCGTTAACATGAACTCCTCTGACAGGTCTGTTTGAATCATCATAAACGTCCCAGACAAAAACAGGTTCAGCACCGTAATAACGTCGTTCAAGTTCTTCTGTCAGACACGGACACATTGTACGTTTGCCCTCAAGCGGGTGATTCAGAAACAGCAGCATATAGAGTATAACAGCAAGTGAAAATCTGTCTGTATGGCAATCAGGGAACTTTTTTCCCATGACAACTTCCGGAGCCATATATCGGCATTTGCCTATAATTCCGAGATTTTCCGAATATGGTGAAACATTGTCATTATCACAGATAAGAACATCGCCTGTTTTCGGGTTAACGAAAAAGTTTCCGTCATTAAGATCCTGATAGCTGTAGCCACGGTTATGCAAAGCTCTGAATCCGCTTATTATGCAAAGTGCCGCATTTATCAATGCACCGATATCCGCAAAATGGACCTTAGCAAGCAAAAACAAAGAAAAATCCATATATTCTGCCGGTCTGAGCTTCATTAAATAACCGAAACTGCCGTCAATATATTCAGTAAGTTCAAGCGGCCAGAGAAAATACTCCGCAGGAGAACCCTGTTTGATATTATTTTCAATATTTCTGTAAAATCTGTCTGCATCGTGCAGTTTTTTGCTGAAATACCATTTCAATGCAAGTTCCTCGCCGCCGTAAAGAACCTTGTAAACAACGCCTTGTCCGCCTTCTCCAAGCTTTTCAAGTATTTCAAGTTCGCCTCCGGACGCAGTTTTGATTCGTTTGCCACGCTGAAAAATTTCCATAGTATCACCTCCAAAAAAACAGTCAAGCCGCCCTGAATAGCTGATATCGTGCATAATTCAAAGATTTCGCTCAATCTGCACGACAATGTTACCAGAGGCGGCTTTATAAGTCTTTCATCAATACCGAATAAACCTATATTTCTATTCATTCCAATATTGAACATTTTCTGTTTTCAGACATTTGCTCCGAATGAACGGCAGATTGCTTCAAGTCCGCCCTGATATCCTGCAGCTACTGCATTAAACTTCCATTCACCGTTTTTATTGTAAATTTCAGCAACAACAAGAGCTGTTTCAATTGAAAATTCTTCCTCAAGGTCAAATTTAAGAACAGTTTCTCCAACAGTGTCAAATTCATCAGCAAGCTTTGCAATACGGATATATGCGTTTGAAACCTGTCCGAAATTCTGACGGCGAACCTGTGCGTCATATATAGTAACACAAATCGCAAGTTTTTTAATTTCAGGCGGTATCTTTGTGAAATCGATCATAATAACTTCATCATCACCATCGCCCTCACCTGTGAGGTTATCGCCTGTGTGAACTACAGCACCGTTTCTGCCGTTGAGGTTATTATAGAAAACGAAATCCTCATCTCTTAAAAGCTTTCCGTTTTCACCAAGAAGAAAAACAGTAGCATCGAGGTCAAAATCAAAACCTCCGTCATAGCGGTTTGTATCCCAGCCAAGACCAACAAGTGCGTGAGTAAGTGAATTGTCAAGAGAAACTCTCTGACCTTTCTGAAGATTAATTGCCATAACTAATTCCTCCCTTATTATCTGTAAAGTTCAATAAGACTCTGCAAACGGCTTGCCTCCTGTACAGGCTGACCGATCGCATTAAATTTCCATTCGCCCTTATATCTGTAAATTTCTCCAACTATAAGACCTGTCATATTATTATAGTTTTCTGAAAGATTAAAGCGGCATATTTCAGCTCTTGTCTGCATATCAATAAGATGAATGAATGCATTTTTTATCATGCCGAAATGCTGTTTTCTTGCTCTGCCGTCGTAGATATTTACTGTGAAAACCATTTTATCCACATTTGGCGGCACCAAAGCCAAATCAACTGTGATCTGTTCATCATCTCCGTCGCCTGCACCTGTAAGGTTATCCCCCTGATGTATGATCGCACCGCTTGGATGGCGGAGATTTCCGAAATAAATGAGTGTATCATTGACATTTGAAGGATTCAGTATCTTTCCGTTTGCACCGCAGAGAATAACAGAAGCATCGCAGTCTATTGGCTGTGGTCGACTGAAAAAACCGCTTCTCTGTGCTTCGTCCCAGCCAAGTCCTACAAGGACTTTTCTAAGACCTGTGCCATGCTTGGTAAGTTCGATTTTTTGTCCTTTTTGAAGGTTAATACTCATTTTTTTCAACAACTCCTTTTTATATATTTTTTCATTCACCTCACGAAAAGTGAGGTGAATGCCGGATTATTAGTCTTTTTTAGTAAGTGCTTTTCTGATGAGATCTATTGGAACAACGAGGAATGCAATTAAAATGCAGATGATCCATGTTTTTGCATTAAGAGGTGTAACACTGAGGAATTCTCCGCCTATAGTTACAAATATGAACTGAATTGCAAGCAATGCTCCAATAACTGCAATGAAGCTCTTGTTTCTTCCGAGATTTTCAAATACATTAATTTTTTCTGTACGGGCATTGAAACCGTTAAATGAAATAGCCATCATGAAAGTTGCAAAGAGAGCCGAGCAGAGATAAACTCTGTTATTTCCGCAGCCAAAGAGGTCACGCATTGCAGGAAGGAAACGAATAACAAGACACATTGCTGTAATATAAAGACCGCTGATAATAACTTCGATGAGCATTGGTTTGCTGATGATGCTTGCCTGACGTGGAATAGGCTTTTCCTTCATATATTCTTTAAGTGCAGGTTCACTGCCGAATGCGATAGCAGCGAGTGTATCCATTGCGAGGTTTACAAGAAGGAGCTGAATAACTGTCATCATCTTTGCCTCACCAAGAAGTGAGCCGATGAAACAGGTAAGAACTGCTGCAACGTTAACTGTAAGCTGGAAGATGAGGAACTTTCTGATTCCCTTGAACATTGTACGTCCGTAGAGGATAGCCTTTGCGATTGATGAGAAGTTATCATCAAGGATAGTGATATCACCGGCTTCCTTGGCAACTTCTGTACCGCTTCCCATAGCGAAGCCGACATCTGCTTTTTTAAGTGCAGGAGAGTCGTTAACACCGTCGCCTGTCATGCCGACAACGTAATCAAGTTCCTGTGCACAGCGTACAAGACGGCTCTTGTCTGTTGGCAAAGCACGGGCAACTACACGGAGGTGAGGAATGATCTTCTTGAGTTCTTCGTCTGACTTTTCAGCCATTTCAGCAGATGTAAGAGCAACGTCCTCGTTTGTTCTGAGGAGTCCTGCCTCCTTGGCAATAGCACAGGCTGTTTCCTTACGGTCACCTGTAACCATTACTACCTGAATGCCTGCATCCTGAACTTCCTTGATAGCATCAACAGCTTCTTTACGAACATTATCTCTGATACAGAGTACGCATACGAGTGTAAGATCACCCTCGTCGCTGTCGCCGTCTCTCTTGGCAACACCGAGAAGACGCATTGAACGACCTGCCTGTTCGTCGATGTACTGCATGAGGTAATCCTTCTCAACGAGTTCCTTTACCTTGCCGTTTTCGTCGATATAGTGTGAACATCTTTCAACGATTCTTTCAGGAGCACCCTTTACATAAGTGCAGAAGCTTCCGTCACGGCAGATAGTAACGCTTGACATTTTCTTGGTTGAGTTGAAAGCATTGAAAGCTCTTACCTCGTCCTTGTTCATCTTGCCTTCTGCCTTTTCTTCAACGATAAATGACATCAAAGCACGGTCTGTGCTGTTACCGCCGATAACCTGACCGTTGCTTGCTACGGCACTGTTGTTTATGCCGATACCTGTGATAACGTCAAGTTCAAGTTCCGGACAAAGCTTTGAGATGCTGTCATATTTAACAACATTACCTGTTACGAGTTCAACAACTGAAAGTTTGCCTTCGGTGATAGTACCTGTTTTATCACTGAAAAGAAGGCTGAGGCTTCCTGCGGTTTCAAGACCGTTTATCTTTCTGACAAGAACGTTGTCCTTGGTCATTTTAAGGCTCTGGAATGAAAGAAGGATGGATGTGAGCATCGGCAGGCCTTCCGGAACTGCACAAACGATGATAGTAACGGCAACTGTGATTGCGTTCATAAGGAACTTTACCCACTCAACACCGCCGCTTGGAAGTTCACCAACTATTGCTGCTCTGAGGATAATACCGAGAATAATTGCGATTGCACCGATATAACCGAATGTGGATATCTGCTTAGCAAGTTTTGCAAGCTTTACCTGGAGAGGAGTTTCTCTTGAATCCTCCTGAACTTCAAGAGCAAGTTCACCAAAGAGTGTCTTATCTCCGACAACCTTGACCTCCATGTGACCTTCACCGCCGCATACTACAGTACCACGGTAAGCATAGTGCTTGTTGAGAAGGTCTTTGACATCATAGCCCTCTGACTTTTCATCAGGGATCTTGTCTGCTTCTTCTGTTTCACCGTTAAGTGCAGCCTGGTCGAGCTTTAAAGCACCCTCAACGATCTCACCATCGGCAGGAAGCTTATCGCCTGCCTGAAGATAAACGATATCACCTACAACGACTTCGCTTACATGAACTTCAAGAAGCTGACCGTCACGAACGACCTTGGCAAGTTCCTTTGCTTCCTCCTCTGCTTTCAGGGCAGAAGCCTTGCCTTCCTGTTTATTTTCACTTATTGAAGAAACGCCGTTTGCGATAAGAATAGCTATAAGAATACCTACAGGCTCAAACCATTCAGCCTGTTTGAGGAAAAAGAGTACCACCTGAACTACCAGTGCTACAAGAAGAATCATGATCATAGGGTCTTTAAAGCCCTCAAGGATTTTCTTCCATAGCGGATCAGGCGGAATTTGTGTTAAATTGTTTGAGCCGTTTTTGGCACGGCTTTCTTCTACTTCTTTTGCTGTTAAACCTTTTAAATCCATTGTTTTTACTCCCTAAAAAATATTTTTCATGAAAATCATGAATACCCCTTACTTCAATGCTGTGCGTTGAAGTGAATCATTACAGTATTTTCCATTATCTGCTGACATTTATAACGGCAGATAATTCCCTTGGAACATACTGAATCTTACCCCATTAAATCTCAACCCCCAATTCTGTGTTCTGATACTTTATTAATATAAAGCATCGCTGTATTTTCATGACATTGATGTTATATCCTGTGCAAAAATCCAGGCTTACTGCAAACGGCTCAGAACATTTGCTCAGCAGCTTTTACAATGGGAAATACAAAATTATTATATGCATTAACATATAGCATCAATACGCATGACATCAAGTTAAGCATATCACAATTTGTACATTTTGTCAAGTAGTTTTACACCTTATTCTGTTATATTATTTGTATATTTCAGCCCGAAATATACAATTTGTTTATTTAATTCATAATGTATTTATATTACTGCTTCTTAAACTGAAAAATATTCAAAAAACTACTTGACATTTTCATGATAATGTGTTAAAATATTAAAGTCCTTTAAAGTGTATCTCTTTAAAGATTTGCGAATGTGGCGGAATAGGCAGACGCGCTGGCTTCAGGTGCCAGTCGGGGCAACTCGGTGCAGGTTCAAGTCCTGTTATTCGCACTTATTATTTTCTCCCCGATTTTTATCGGGGAGTTTTGTTTTATATTTCTATTATCTGCTTATCAGGAGGGAAAGTTATGAATAACATCGAAATAGCTAATCAAACCATAAAAATAACCGCCGACAGCTTCTATATGCTCGGCGAACAAAAAATCGATCTTCCCAATTTGGATTTCAAATCCGCAGAGGTCTTTTCTCCTGAAAAAGGCAGTTCAGCCGCAGATGAATTTTCTTCAAAAGTCAAAAGCGGTCAAATGTGCCGATTTTCGGTTACAGCTGAAGATTCGTTTCAGGCTGCGAGCCGCTATGATAAGCCGTTTGTAATGAATTTTGCTAACGCTCATAATCCCGGAGGCGGGTTCAGACTTGGAGCAAATGCTCAGGAGGAAGCTCTTTGCAGGTGCAGTACGCTTTACGCTTCCCTGAAATCCGAAAAAGCTTCGGAAATGTATAAGTTCAACAACACTCATCTCGGACGTGTTGAATCAGACTACATGATTTTGTCACCGCAAGTATGTGTGTTCAGAAACGAGAAATGTGAGCTTCTTGAAAAGCCGTTCGTAGCCGCCGTTATCACACTTCCGGCTCCTAACCGCCGTGGTGCGGCTATGCTTGCTGCGAAAAAACTTGTAGCCGAAACCATGACACGCAGAATACGAATTATGCTTTGTATCGCCGCAAAATACGGTTACCGCAATCTGATACTCGGTGCATGGGGATGTGGTGCATTCGGCAATTCTGCAAAGGATGTTTCTGAATATTTCCATGAAGTTCTTGTTGACGAACACTTTGGAACACTTTTTGACGAGGTCTGTTTTGCGGTTTATGGAAAACCAAACAGCAAAAACCTGTCAGAATTCACAAAAACATTCTCTTAAAACCGATATTTGCGTGATAATGCACAATCAGCTTTAATAAAGTTTGTATAAAATACTGTGATAGAAAAATTTGGTTTAAAATTGTGTATGATGAATAATAAAAACCATAAAATACAATATAAAAAATATATAAATTATGAACAAATTGATAATTTGTTGAAACAATCCGCTTTTATTCTGCTTTTTTGCCTTATTTCAGGTGTTTTTCTTTGAATCTGCTAAAAAACCATCTCTATTTCATCTCTTTTTTAGGCAGTTGACAGTCAATAATATCTGTGGTATAATAATGTTGACAGCAGATGATCCCATCTGTAAGTTGATCAGCGAAAGGAGGCACTGACATGAAAATAAGCAGAAGCAGTTATTGGAATGTTATTGAGTACATTTTTACAAATTCGCACTTTATTGAGGATTCACAAAATCCAAAGGATATAACGGCACTTGACTTTGCTGAAGAAGGCAGAGGCGTATGGCTGAATGATATTCTCAATACTTATACAAACGAAAGGTGCAGCCGTGAGGAATTGCTGACGGTTTTCCATATCCTTGAGATAAGAGAAATCATCAGAACTAATTACGTTGCTACGAGGAAAGACCACAGAATTATGGATCTGACTTCAAAAGGGTATGAAGAATACCTTATTATGAAAGATATACTTTAAAATAAAAACGCACCTCTCAGGTGCGTTTTTTGGGTTAAGGCAACACCGTACAAAGCCGCTAGACGTGCTTTATGCGGTGCTGCTTTTGAAAAATCAGTTTTTCTCCTCAATTGCTTTTATCATGTCAATACGTCTTTGATGACGACCGCCTTCAAAACCTGTGGTGAGGAATATTTCTGCAAGCTCACATCCAAGTCCGCAGCCGAGAGTTCTTGCACCCATACACATTACATTTGAATCGTTGTGCAGACGTGTGAATTTTGTTGAAAATGAATCAGAACAAAGAGCAGCCCTTATTCCCTTGAACTTGTTTGCAGCAATAGACATTCCTATACCTGTTCCACAAATCAAAATGCCCTTTTCACATTCACCTGAAAGAACAAGTCCGCACACAGCCTCTGCGATAACAGGGTAATCGCACGGCTGACCGTCTGTACCCATATCCTTAAATTCAAAGCCTTTCTCGCTCAATGCTTCGATAACAGCCTTTTTCATTTCAACACCTGCATGGTCACAGCCAATAGCTATCATATAAACATCTCCTTAAAGTCCGTTTTATTCGGACGTTTTTTTGTTTTCAAGGTCTTTTTCTGCCTTAACCTTCTGTAAATAAGAAACCTCAAGAAGTTCCGGTTCCGAAAGCTGCTTTGATATTCCCGCAAGACATACGCCTGCAGCATTCTGAAGTCTGCCCTGAGGCGGTGCAATAGTGAAAACCGGTGAACGGTAATCATTGAAAAAATCAGCAGCACCATCGCCGCAGAGAAGTGCTTCACTTACGTTAAAAGCCAGATACTCGGCAAGCTCATCACGGGAAATTATCTGTTCTTCTGTAACCAGTTCAACACAGAAGCCGTCACTTTTGTATGTACAGGTGTAGACAAGTTCGCCCCTCGCCTTGATAATTGAACAGATATGCCCCTTATATGCAATATTATTGCAGGCAAGACCAAGAAGTGTCGATACTCCGCAGCATTTTACGCCAAGCCCGAAGCTGAGAGCCTTTGCCGCAGCAACTCCGATTCGCAGTCCTGTGTACGAACCCGGACCGTTTGCAACTGCGATTCCTTCAATATCTGAAATTTGTTTTCCTGCCTGAAGTATCATTTCCTTTACGGCAGGCATTATAACCTGTGAATGTGTTTTTTGTGTATATAGCGAAGTTTGGGCAAGAAAAGTTTCCGAATCTGAGTCAAACAAAGCTGCGGAAGCAGCTTTTCCGGATGTGTCAATTCCAAGCAGCAGCAAATCTTCCACCGTCCTCAATAATAATCTCACGTTCAAGCTCGCTGAGTCTGTTGAGCGTGATAAAAATGGTATGTTTTGGCAGGAAATCGGCGATATTTTCAGACCATTCAACAGCGGCAACGCAATCCTCAAAAGGATAATCGTAGAAGCCTGTGGATTCAAGGTCATCTTCCGAGGAAATACGGTACATATCAAAATGGTAGAGTGTCATATCAGCACCACGGTATTCGTTAACAAGAGCGAATGTCGGCGAGGTAACGTTATCGCCAAGACCAAGACCAATGGCAAGACCACGGGTGAAGGTGGTTTTGCCTGCACCGAGTCCGCCTTTATAAGCTATCATATCCCCCGCTTTAAGAAGCTTTCCGAGCTTTTCAGCCGCAGAAATCGTTTCTTCGGGAGAGCGTGTAATAATTTTCAGCATATCAGAAAAGACCGGAAATATTTCCGTTTTCGTCACAGCTTATGCTGAGTGCGGCAGGCTGTTTAGGCAAACCGGGCATTGTCAGGATGTCTCCTGTGTAGATGACAACGAAGCCTGCACCGGAAGAAAGTTTTGCATCACGAACTGTTATGCGGAAGTTTTTCGGTCTGCCGAGGAGTGAAGGATTATCTGAAAGTGAATACTGAGTCTTTGCAATGCAGACAGGAATGTCCCAGAATCCGATATTTTCAATTTCCTTGATAGCCTTTTCAGCCTGTGGAGTGAAGATAACACCGTCGGCACGGTATATTTCCTTTGCAAGCTTTTCCACCTTATCCCTGATAGTGGACTGTGTATCATAAATCGGCTTAAATTCAGAAGCTGAATCAGAGCAGAGTTCAATGGTTTCACAGACTTTCTCGGCAAGGTCAACTCCTCCCTCGCTTCCTTTGGCAAATATCTCGCACATTGATACTTCCACGCCAAGTTCCGAACAGAAATCCTTGACGAATTGTATCTCTGCTTCTGTATCAGCGGCAAAGCGATTGATGGCAACTACTACAGGAACGTGGAATTTATGCATATTCTCAATATGTGTTCTGAGATTGACTATGCCCTTTTCCAAAGCCCACATATTTTCGTTTGCAAGTTCATCTTTTTTAACGCCGCCGTTATACTTCAAAGCTTTTATTGTGGCAACAAGAACAACGCATGACGGCGTGAGATTTCCGAAACGGCACTTGATATCCATAAACTTTTCAGCACCGAGGTCTGAACCGAATCCAGCCTCTGTAACAACGTAATCACCAAGCTTGAGAGCAAGTTTTGTAGCTCTGAGAGAGTTACAGCCGTGAGCGATATTGGCAAACGGACCGCCGTGAATGAATGCCGGGTTATTTTCAAGCGTCTGAACAAGGTTCGGCTTTATTGCATCCCTGAGAAGTGCAGTCATTGCACCGCAGGCACCTATCTGTTCAGCAAAAACAGGTTCACCGCTTAAATTATAGGCTACGAGGATATTGCCAAGTCTTTCCCTTAAATCAGCAACATCTGAAGCAAGACAGAGAATAGCCATTATCTCGGAGGCAACAGTTATATTGAAGCCGTCCTCACGGGGAATACCGTTTGCCTTGCCGCCAAGACCTACAAGAATATTTCTTAAAGCACGGTCATTCATATCCATACAGCGTTTGAAAAGTATTCTTCTCTGGTCTATTCTGAGTTCATTTCCCTGTTGGAGATGATTGTCTATCATAGCACAGAGAAGATTGTTTGCAGCGGTAATTGCGTGCATATCACCTGTGAAATGGAGGTTGATGTCCTCCATTGGAACGACCTGAGCATATCCGCCGCCTGCCGCACCGCCTTTCATACCGAAAACAGGTCCTAAGGAAGGTTCACGGAGAGCAAGAACTGTTTTTTTGCCTATCCTGTTCATGGCATCTGCAAGACCAACGCTTATTGTAGTTTTCCCCTCACCTGCGGGAGTAGGGTTGATAGCAGTAACAAGAATTAGTCTGCCTTCTTTTTTATCTGCAAGCTTTGGGTAAATGTTTTCAGAGACCTTAGCCTTGTAGTGACCGTAAGGTTCAAGGTCTTCTTCGTCTATCCCAATCTTTTCAGCTATTTCAGAGATGCGTTTCATTTCGGCATTCTGAGCAATTTCGATATCTGATAACATATTCAATCCTCCGATAACAAAATAATAGTACATCTATTATAGCACATTTTTCCGCCGAATGCAAGGCTTGATAAACAATATTTTTCTGCTCCGTCAATCCTTTCAATTTGTGATACCGTGTCTGAAATTCTTGAAATATAGCAGTATTTCAGTAATTTTCCCTGCCGCCGTTCCGCATTGATTGCTAAATATTCATTTTTTGAAGCAATATCACTATTTTTGGCTTGATTTATTTAACATAGTATGATATAATGTTTTTACAGCTTATTATCAGTTTCTTTTGATATCGGCTGTTTTCAGTCAACAAAGCATACTTGTGCTTTTGCTGTCAGAAATATAAAAATGGAGTGATGGAAATGAATACTGTAGCAATAATTGGGGCAATGCCGTCTGAACTTGTTGATATCAGAAAAGTTCTGAAAGGCTCAGAGGTCAGAAAAGCATCAGGCTTTGAGTTTTACATCGACAATTTTCACGGAAAAAAAATAGTGAACGTCTGCTGCGGAATCGCAAAGGTAAACGCTGCACTCTGTACACAAGCCGTAATAGATAATTTTCATCCCGACTGCATTATCAATGCCGGTATCGCAGGCGGAATGAATTCAGATGTTAAGGTTTGTGACATTGTTGTTTCAAGCGAAGTCCTTCCGCATGACCTTGACCTTCACTTTCTGAAAGACTATCCGCCTTACTGCGGAATTTTCAAGGCTGACGAAAAACTTATTGAAATTGCTGAAAATGTTTGTAAGGAAATGGGAATTAAAAGTTTCCGTGGCAGAATCGTGTCGGGTGAAGCATTTATCTCAAGCAACGAGGTCAAAAAAGCAATTCAGGATAAATTTTCACCATACGCAGTTGATATGGAGAGTTCAGCAGTAGGTCACGGTTGTTTCATTAATAATACGCCGTTTGCAGCAGTACGCTGTATCTCCGATAACGCAGATGACGATGGTGCTATGTCATTTGACGAATTTGAAAAAATTGCAGCCAAAAGGGTTGCAGATATTGTACTGAAAATGATCGAATCTTTATAATTACGGAGGAAAAAACATGAAAAAATTAATGGCTATTTTAACAGCCGCTGCCGCTATGTGCAGTGTAGTTCCATTTGCAGCTTCTGCTGAGGAAGTAAATGAAAAAAATTACATCCCTACAGTTTATTTCAAGGCTCAGACTTCCGAAAACGGCATCGTTCTTCCACAAGGCGTTGTTTATTTCAACACAAAGGCTGCCAATCCAAAGACATCTGCAGAAGTCTACATAAAGGACGATTTTAAACGTATCGGTCAGATGTTCATTAAGTGGACATATCCTGACGGAATCAAACTCAGCAATATACAGGATCCTATTTCCGCCGGCAAGCTCTCACCGTACAAGGCTTTCACAAAGCCTGAAGATTTCGGTATCAACAATACTCCTGACAGAAACCTCATGGGTATAAGCTATACTGATACAAATACAGATCCTATCGCTCTTTCTGCTGAAAAATCAGATTCATTCCCAATCGCTTATTTCGATATAGCCGTTGATGCATCTGCTGCCGCTGATTATTACGATATCGCTTTCAAGACAGAACAGCCTGATGTTACCAACATTGCTTACAGACCTTCTGACGGTTCTATCAGAGATATCCGTCCTTCAGGCGAAAATGCTCCTTCTCTCACACTTGCTGTAACAGACAGAGCTTTGGGTGATGTAAACGCTGATAACAAGATAGATGCCATGGACGCTTCTTCTGTTCTTACCGACTATACCCTCCGTTCCGCAAATAAGGATGGAATTCTTTCAAAGGAAGGTCTTATTGCTGCTGACGTTAACGGCAACAGAAAGGTAGATGCTATGGACGCTTCTACTATCCTCAGCTACTACGCTTACAGCAGTTCAACCGGTACAGCATCAATGGCTGAATTTCTTTACATGAACTAATGAATAATTTTCAGAATGTCCTTATTTATGAGGGCATTCTGTCATTTTAGGAGAATCAGATGATTTATACCGTCACTTTTAATCCTGCCATTGATTACGTCGTTAATACAGGAAATATTCAGCTTGGAAGCGTGAACCGCACAGCAGATGAAAAAATATTTTTCGGCGGCAAAGGAATCAACGTTTCAGCTGTTCTTCATGAACTTGGGATTCCGTCTGTCGTTCTCGGTTTCACTGCCGGATTTACAGGAAAAGCAATTGAGGACGGTGTAAAGGCTATGGGTATCAAAACTGACTTCATACGCCTTCCTCACGGTAATTCCAGAATAAACGTAAAAATAAAATCCGATAAAGAAACAGAGATAAACGGTCAGGGACC
>JAZQND010000138.1:0-4904 GCA_045627145.1 Ruminococcus sp.
GTAGTGCGAAAGCACGCCTTCGATGGCTTTTCTTGCATCTACTGTACCTATCTGCTTTTTCTTACTCAAAACGGGTTTTTAGAGGTGCCCATAAAGTTTCTATATGAGCAATGTTGTTAAAAAGCTCCTGTTTCGTAAAAATAAATACGAAACAGGAGCTTTTTTTGCAATGCCGTATCTGATGCTTAAATTTCGTCCATCAAAGAATTTTTTTCGTCGGCTTTGGGTTCGATATCGGAGGATTGAACGGTAATTTCGTCCATACTTCCCGAAGAATCTGATTTATAGTAAAGCGGATTTTTATCATATCTGCCGGTAATGGCAGCATTTTCACTTTTTTCAAGCTGTTCCGAAAGAAGCGGTGTAAAATGCGGATATCCTTCCTGTTGTTTCAGAAATTCCATTTTTTTATTAACCGGCGGAAGCATAAGACAAAGAACAATATCAACCAAAACTACAATAATATTTAAAAATCCGGAACCAACACTGATATTAAAAATCATTCCGACAGCAGATAATGCAGTGCTTAGATAGATATAAGCTGTTTTATTTCTATACATCGCATAGTATGAAGCAGCACTGCACCCCAAAACGCAAACGGCATATTTAAAAAAAAGGAATGTGACCTGACCGCCTTTTAAAATTTCTATGAGAAGCTCCACTACAGATCCCATTACACCCATAACAATAACACCCAATAAAGCAACGGCTGTTTTATTGTAAAATAATTCACATTTTTTAAGTTGTTTTCTATACAAATCGTAGTTTGATGTATCTGCCATAAAAAATTTCTCCTTTCAGTTCACATTTTTTGAACAGGTGAATATAATATAAAGACAGCACCCCGCAAAGCACATCTGATGACTTTGTAAGGTGATGCCCGAAGTAATCAGACATCAGCAATATTCATAACAACACCTGCCGGAGATATATCAATATGTCCGAAAGAAGGCGGTTTACCATCTCTTGGATCTTTCGCACTGCCGGGGTTCATTATGTAAAATCCGTCATCCTTGCTTTGATATCTTGCATGGGTATGTCCGTAAAGAATGATGTCACAGCCGTTTTTTTCGGCAAGAATCTTTAGTCTGATAAGAGAACTGTTAACACCAAAAAGATGTCCGTGGGTTGCAAGGATTTTATGATCCATAACAGGAAGGATAAAAATATTATGACTTTCGCTGTTAAAATCACAATTGCCGGCAACGTGTATGATTTTATTTTTATACAAAGGATGGGAATTGATAAAACGTTCAAGTTCACGTTCACCGTCACCGAGATGAATTATCCAGTCGGCAGAAAAATTACGCAGCAGCACAGCTTGTAAAACGTTAAAATCTCCATGGGTATCTGATAAAACGACAATTCGCATAATTGCTCCCCTTTCAGGTGAAGTATAAACCAAATATATAGCATACAGCTACAGAGTAATTATACCATATATTGTAAAAAAATTCAAGAGCATAAGGACTATTTTTTTAAACCGTATTGAAAAGCGATTATTATTTGGGGAACAATATGATGCATTCACTATTTTGGAGGGAAATATGGATAAGAATAACATTGACCGGAATAAACTTGAACAGCTTCTTGGAACTGTAAGCGGAAAAATCGGTATCTCGCCGGAACAACTGAAAAAAGAACTTGATGAGGGAAGGTTTGACAGTGCTTTGTCAGCCATGAACAAGAGTGACGCAGACAAATTTCAGAAGATAGTTAATAATCCGAAACTTCTTGAAAAAATGATGAGTACCCCACAAGCTATGGCACTATATAAAAAGCTTTCTGGAAAGTGACGGAAAGAGAAAATGGACGATATAATGGATAAATTAGGTGAATTGCTGTCTGACGAAGAAAGTGTCAGACAGCTTTCCGAACTTGCACAGCTTATGAGATCTGATCTGAATGAAAAAACAGATGAGGAAAAAAGTGATGAAGACGGTTCAGAAATTCCTGATATAGGGAAAATCATGAAGTTCAGCGGACTTTTAAGAAGTGCCTGTGATAATGACAGAAATACCGAATTTCTTCTTGCACTTCGTCCGCTTCTGAAGGAGGAAAGGCGTGAAAGAGTTGATAAAGCAGTTAAACTTATGAAGATTCTTGCAGTTTTCAATGCTGCGAAAGAAAACGGGTTATTGAATGACATAATATGAGGAGGTGTGCCGATTGACTGTAAACAGTGAAAATATGAGCAGAATGAAAATGGACGCTGTAAGGCGTTCACAGGAAATGCACAGGCGGTCGGCGGTTATCAGGGACAAAACCGAGGTCGGACAGGGTGAAGACCACAAGTTAAAAGACAGCCTTATCACAGAAATTTTCGGCAGTAATAAGCTTGACGATGATAAGCTGCTGATTGCTGCTCTTATGTATCTCCTTTACAGGGAAAAAGCTGATAAAAAGCTCATTATCGCACTTGGTTACATATTTTTATAAGAGGTTGAAATGGAAACAGAAATAGTATTTAAAACAGTATGTGCAGCTGTCATGCTCGCTATGGCTATGTACTACTTAAAAAGGAAAAATCGTGCATTTTCCGTGGGATGGGGAGCTGCAAGCGGACTTGCAGCCCTTTTTCTGCTTGAAAGATTCGGCAGTATCATTCAGGTTTCGGTGGTTCTGAATGCCTTTACTCTTACAGGTGCTGCTGTTCTTGGTGTACCTTTTGTTGTTATTATTCTTATAATGAATTTTTTGTAAAAAATTAATGTATTTTCAGTAAAAGCTATTGCATTTTTGAAAAAAATGTGGTATTATAAGAATGGTTCATATTATCTTGGTAAAAAGTTGTGAACTAATTTTTTTAATGATGAAATGGAGGATTTAAAATGAGCTTTTTAGATTCAGTAAAAAATATCGCAGGGGATGTAGGCGATACTATTAAAAAGGGGGCTAAAACTACTTCCGATAACGCTAAGAAATTAGCCGAAAAGTCCAGATTAAAAAGGGATATCAGCAATTGCGAAGGGGAAATCAATAAAATCTATGCTGAAATCGGCAAGAAGTATTTTGCAGAAATACGCAATAATCCTTCCGATGAGTATATTGGTTTTGTTGAAAGCATTCTGAAAAACGAAAAACAAATCGAAGATTCAAAGAAACAACTTTCAGAGCTTGAGGACAAGTGTCCGTGTCCGAACTGCGGAGTTTTGTTGTTTAAAGAGCAGAAATTCTGCGACAAATGCGGTGCAAAAGTAAGTTTGGAAGCTGAAGTCAAGGAAGAAGTTCAGACGGAAACCGTGTCTGAACCCGTTGAAGCTGCAAATGACGAGGCTGCTCCTGTAAAAACAGCAACTGATGAAGCTGCTCCTGTTGAAACTGTAATTGTTGAAGAAGATATAAAAATTGGAGAATAATTTCTTGTTTGAAATATTATTTTTTAAGGCACACTGTTTTTAGTGTGCCTTTTTGTGTGGTATGACGAAAATTCAGTGGCTTTTTTGTCATTTTTGGAGATGAAAATGCTATTTACTTTTTCGCTTTTTTGTGGTAAACTATATAAGGGTTTAAAGCGACAGCTTCAAACCGGTTTTTGCGATTATTATATCGGTGCATCTCTCTATGAAATGCCGATTCAGAAAGGAAATTATATAATGCCAATTACAGAATTGCTTGAAAGAAATGCCGATTTATACGGCAGCAACGTTGCTCTCGTCGAAGTCAACCCGGAAATTACCGAGGTCAGACGTATTACATGGAAAGAATATGAGCTTATTGAACCAAATCCCGAATGCCACTACAGACGTGAAATCACCTGGAAGGTTTTTGACGAAAAAGCCAACAGATTTGCCAATATGCTCCTTGAAAGAGGTGTAAAAAAAGGCGATAAGGTAGGTATCCTCCTTATGAACTGCCTTGAATGGCTGCCAATCTATTTCGGCGTACTTAAAACAGGTGCTCTGGCTGTTCCGCTTAATTTCAGATATACCGCAGACGAGATAAAATACTGCCTCGACCTTGCTGAGGTAGACGTGCTTATGTTTGGCCCTGAATTTATCGGACGTGTCGAGGAAATTGCCGAAGAAATCAGCAGAAACCGTCTGCTTTTCTACGTTGGCGAGGGCTGTCCTTCATTTGCCGAGCATTACGACAGCCTTGTTGCAAACTGCCTCAGTTCAGCACCCGATATAAAGCTTACTGACGACGATTTCGCTGCTATTTACTTCTCATCCGGTACAACAGGTTTCCCGAAGGCTATCCTTCATAAGCATGAAAGCCTTATGCATTCCGCAAAGGTTGAGCAGAATCACCACGGTCAGACTCGTAACGATATTTTCCTCTGCATTCCTCCGCTTTACCATACAGGTGCAAAAATGCACAGGTTCAGCAGTCTATATTCAGGAAGCAAGGAAGTTCTGCTCAAGGGCGTTAAGCCACGTTCAATCATCGAAACCGCCTCAAATGAGGGCTGTACTATTGTCTGGCTTCTTGTTCCGTGGGCTCAGGATATCCTCGATGCCATTGACAGAGGCGATATCGACATCAACGAATATAATCTTGACCAGTGGAGACTTATGCATATCGGTGCACAGCCTGTTCCGCCTTCACTTATTGCCCGCTGGAAGAAGGTTTTCCCGAATCATCAGTATGATACAAACTACGGTCTTAGTGAATCCATAGGCCCCGGCTGCGTACATCTTGGCGTTGAGAATATTCACAAAGTCGGAGCTATTGGTAAGGCAGGCTTCGGCTGGGAGGTCAAAATTGCCGATACAGAAGGAAACACAGTTAAGAGAGGCGAAGTCGGCGAGCTTTATGTTAAAGGTCCAGGCGTTATGTCCTGTTACTATCGTGACGAAAAGGCTACAGCCGAAACACTCAAGGACGGCTGGCTGCTTACAGGTGATATGGCTCAGGAGGACGAGGACGGCTTCATCTATCTTGTTGACAGAAAGAAAGAC
>JAZQND010000139.1:0-3802 GCA_045627145.1 Ruminococcus sp.
ACAAGTAATTTTATAATTCAATGTACAAAATGTACTGAGAATTATCATATAATTTATCTTACCGAATTTGATTTTATCAAATCAGAAAGTGAAATTGCGGTTACTTCACCATAAACTGTTACATTTTCATTAAATGTAACGTATGGTCTTACATAAACAACAGTATCTGCTGATGCAGGTGTGAAATTAGCACCGTAAGAATTGCCAAGCTCAATTATTTCACTCATTTTTCTTGAACCTGTTGTAAAGTTATTGTTCAAAATAAGCTTATAATAAGCATCATTAATATCTGAACATATACCATTTTTGTCAACAATCACACCGCCGTTAATATAATCCTTATCCGAATTAATAGTATATTTGAAATTAAATCTCGTATTATTTGTCATGGCGGAAATATTTGGATTGCTGAATGTTACGTTGTATTTCTGAGAGTAATGAGTACTTAGTGAGTCAAAATACTGTGCATCTGAATAAACTACAAGACCGTTTCCAAAATCAACATAAGCTCTTGCCCATACTCCTGTTATTGAGTTTACAGGCGTAATATTTGCACCGTAAGCGTTTTCGCCGTAAGTTGGATTCTGGGGATTTGCATTTCCTTCAATGAAGCCGCAGTCAATAAGAAGCTTGTCATTTGCATTTGCAACAGCGGATTTTAATTCAGTATCACTGTTGTTCTTTGGAGCAGGAATGATGCCATTTTTATCAACAATAAATCCGAAACGCTGTGCTGTAATTTTTTCTCTGCAATTTTCAGGTTTTGCATTTGTAATTGCAGCAATTTCCTTTTTGGTTGCACAAACATAATATTTATTTGTTTCTTCATTAAGACCAACATTAAATGTCTTTGTAACATTATTTGCAGTAACTGTATAAGATTCCGGAACATTCAGTTCAAGTTCTTTTTGTGCTACTTCGGTTAAAGTGTAATAAACAGCTTTGCCGTATTCAGGAGTTCCGTTTGAAGAAACTGCAAAAGGAACGATCCATACACCTGTATCTACATCAAGGATGCTGATATTTGCACCATAGAACAGGTTATCTGTTGAAGGATTTTTTGAGCGTGTATAATTACTGCTTAAAACAAGCTGTTTTTGAGCATACTGATAAGCATAAGTATCATCCGGAGAATCAGGGGCAGGTATTTCACCTTTTTTGTCGATAAGAACACCAAAAGCAGATACTTCGCCTTGATTTCTGTAAACTCCGATATGAATACGTCCGTTATTAAAGAGCTTTGTATCAGATTCTTTAAGCATTGGTTCAATATTTGCTGCTTCCTGAAGCATCCAGTAAGCGTACATATCCATACCTGTATAGTAGTTATTGCTATTATCTAAATCAGCAAGTCGGACTTTATAAGTGCCTATATCAGAAGCAGATGTATAACCACCGATAACAGTAAGAGGAATTGAATCAATTTGATGAACTATATTTCCGTTTTTATCTGTAAAATCAAAATAATATTCTGCAATTACAGGTTCACTGTTTATGCTGACTGATTGACCTTTTTGGTAACTTCTGATAATTTCACCTATTGAATTGGAAGAAAGTATCCTTTCATTGACATTAAGGTATACTGAACCAATTACAGATTTTCCGTCAACGGTTTCAGCACAAACATCAACAAGATAATCATAATCCGCTGAATTTCCGGAAATTTTCTGTGTCGGATTGGCATCAAGCAATCCAACAGCAACGGTATAATCACTTTCGCGGTCTGTTCTGTATCTTATGGAATCTTCTTTTATTTCAATATTAACAGGATTTCCTTCAAAATCAAGAATGGTATAATTACTAATAGTGAAATTATCTCCATAAGTGATTTCGTAAGTGTCATTTTCAAATACGAATACATAATCACTTGCGTCAATAACTACTAATGCCTGATCGTAATTCTGTATTTCGTCGCCATATCTTAAAAATACAGTATATGAACCGGGTTCTGTAGGAACACCATTAATATATTTTATTTTATCAAGATTCTGGGAATAGGAATCTTGAGTGGAATCTCCGTTGTAAACAGTATAACAGAAAGAGATTTTATCTTTATCCAAACCTACACAGCGAACATGATTTGAAAGATAGTTCTGTACACCGCCTGAGCTTTTTACTTCTTCGCCGAATAAAGTGTATTGTTCACTGTCAAAATATAAATCTTCTGACAGTGCAGCTTCTGTTATTATCCAATTCAAAGTATATACAGCGGGTTTTTCTTTTGAACCGCCATAATATGGATTATATATTTCTATAGTTATTTCGTTTTCTATGTATAGTTCTTTTCCTTCAAGAGTACCAAAAACTTTATAGTCAGTATCCTTTTCAAGGTAACCGAAAACAGAATTTATCATTGCTTCCACACTGACAGAATTTTGTTTAGCAAACAATTGACCATTAATGTTTTCAATTTCATCATCTTCAAGGCTGAACTGATACAGCTTGTTATTGTAAACTGCTTTTTGACGAGGTTCTGATAAATCGCCTATATTAGCATAAAGTTCAAAATCGTTGTCTGATAATTTCTGAGGTGAAATTGTAAATGCTGACGATAATTTATAGGCGGCATTCTTGTTATTTGTTCCCCAAACCGAAACATTTACAATGTAATTTCCGGGTTCACTGAAAGTTAACGAAAAACCGTCAAGGTTATCAGTATTGTTGCTATAAACGATAGTTTCAGGGATGATTGAATTATCGTCTTTAATAATTTCATAAGTATAGGCTATAGGAAAGACTGAACTTCCGCCATAACCAAGAAGTTCGGTTTGTCTTGAAAATTCAACTTTGACACTGCTTCCGTCAAATGGATAAGCTTCATTTTGGGCAAGTTCGGAATAAACCTTTCCGGCTTCTGTACCTGAATCTTTCAGACCATAAACTTTTATTCCTGCGGCTTCCTGATTTAAAATATCATGTTCAGAAGAATCGCAGTTGACAGTAAGTATATTGGGCTTTTGTGAAGTAGGTGGTGTATATTCAAGCTTATGGACATGTTCGTAAACACTAATATCAGTATTTTCATTTTCAGCATAAAATTCAGCCTCGTAATGCTGGCTGGTTTGGGCAGAAGCACTGATAAACGAACCATAAGTAATAACAGAATCATTTGAAGATACAGAAAACGGATAATTACATACTGCAATAAGCTTTATGCCGCGTTTTTCAGTATAAATATCATTAAATGAATCTATTACATTTTCTTCACTTACAGATTCTTTATAAAGTGTAAAACCTGAATCTTCACAGCCATCAAATTCTGAAAAAGAGATATAAGCTTCTAAAGGTTCTACATACACTTCAAATTCGGGCATGACAAAGGTATAAGTATAATTACCGCTGCTTCCCTCTTCTTTAACCTCTATCGGACGTTCTTCAGGTGCGGAAAGCTTGATGGATTTCATTTTTGAACTTTTCAGAAAATTCTGTTCCTGACTGTCATCAGAATCAAGAGGTTCTGTTTCATAATCTTTTTTTACTGTAGGCTGATTGCCTGATATACTGAGCTTAATTTTTGAATTTATAACTATCTCTTTACCCGCCTGGAATCTTAGATTGCTTTGGAATATGTACGTTGGATAAGAGAAACCATCATATTCAAATGATGAAATATAAGGGAGTATATCTTCATTGAACTAAGTATCATATTGCAGTTCATTTTCGGCGTGGGCAGAAGACATGGAATAAGATACTATATTATTGTAAAGCGGAAATGTTGTTCCAAATACAGTTGTAACAGCAATTAAACCTGCGATTGTACGTTTTGAAGTTGCATTCATAAAGACTACCTCCTTAATTTGGG
>JAZQND010000140.1:0-12063 GCA_045627145.1 Ruminococcus sp.
AGACATACCGGTCTGTCGGTCAGCCTCTCTGTCAGCTTCGCTGACACCTCTCCCACAGGGAGAGACCTCGTATGGCAAGGTTTTCTGACACAGAATTTCTTCGTCAGGACGAGCAGAAAAATTCATGATTTAATTGGGGGAACAATAACGTCCCTTTTTAAATTGCTCACCCAACAAAACCATGCCGTCGATACTTGTTAAACTGCATCATTTAGCAATGTTTAATTGGCGGGGCAATATCATTCCATTTCAAAATTATCAATGAAGCTGAAATCCAGACCTGAAATCTCGTCATATTCAAGCTCGCTGTCCACAACCCTGTAAACCCGTGTAAGCTCCTCGTGCGATTTGGTATACATTGCGAAAGGAAGCAATTCAACATCATACTTTGCAGCCTGTGCCTCATAAGGATTCTCGCTGTCATATTCAAACTCCGCAGTTTTCAGCACAGTAATATCAGAACCGTCATAGCCGAGCCATTCCAGAACCGCAGAACCCATATCAGCATAAGCCGAAACAAATCCGTTGCCTGTCTTATCATAAGAGAATGAAGAATGACTGCCCTCTGTTCCGTCTGAAATTACCTTTATGCCGAATCCGTCAAAAGTAAAGAAAGTATCCTGATAATCGTCTTCGCCTGTTCCGCACTTCACGATAAGTTCAGGAATACCGTTTCCGTCCATATCAAAAAGGGTATACGAAACAGAAAATGATTCCGTACCGCTTTCGTTCATTGAATCTATCTTCATTTCAACAGCTTCCTTGTATGCAGAAAGTATGTCTTCACGAGCTGGCACAGGACGTGTTGTAACAGGACGTGTCGGCTGTTCAGTAACGGCTGTAGTGACAGTTGTAGCGGCAGTTTGTGTTATAACCGGCACATCTGTTTCTTCAGGATCTTCGACATATTCAGTTACTCGTGGAGCTTTGCTTGTAACGACAGGTTTATCTGAAGACAGATCTGTTTCTTTTTTTTCTGAAGAAACCGTATAAGTAGTTACCGGCTCAGAATTTCCGGAATCTGAAGTTTCCGTAATTTTTATTTTAATGGCGGAAGTCGTTGTTTTTTCAGCCATAAACGTTTCAGAAGTATTTTCGCTTGTAAGTTTAGCTGAAGTATCCGGTGTTGAAACTTCAACAACGGGTTCTTTTTTGCCGGTGCAGCCTGTCATGACAGCAGTCAGTGCGAAAGCGGCGGCAGCAGCGTAAAAATAATTTTTCATTCCTTTCCCCCTGCATATCTATACTCTCCACAGTCGAATTATCCGTTTTGTAAATTCAGCCGTGATTGATCGTGTTTTTTTGTATACATTGCTGTAAAAAAGTGGCTTACGGTACGTTTGTTAATATCACACAAAAATTTATGTTAACTAAACTTTATTAATGCTTTGTTTTTATGCAAACTGATAAATAAACAGAATGTATATACTTGCATTTTTATTACACCGCAATGCTCCTCTATATCATACCCATATTATACACACTGTTTTCCATAAAGTCAAGCGGAAACTTTAAACTCCTGATTATTTCACAATATATGCACATTTACATTTGAAAATGTCAAGAAAATTGTGCTTTTAATGCATTTGAAATGTAGTGACAAAATAACCAAAACGTGATATAATAAACTTGGACAGCTTTGCATACTGTCATTTTTCACAGCCGAACCTGTATCGGCAGTATATTTTGTAAAGGACGTGACTGATATGTCTCGTAACTATGATGTTATAATCGCAGGCTGCGGAGCCGCAGGTCTTTATGCAGCCATCAACCTTCCATCTGAATTAAAAATTCTTATCATCTGCAAGCGTGACCTCAAGCTCTGCAACTCCTCTCTTGCTCAGGGCGGTATCGCAGGTGTTTACCAATCTCCTACAGATAATATACAGTACCACCAGAACGACACTCTCATCGCAGGAAGCTTCAAAAACAACGTCGAAGCAGTTCACACTCTCGTAAGTGAAGCAGCTCAGGATATTGAACGCATAATCAGCCTCGGTGTTGATTTCGATAAAAACCCCGACGGCTCCTATCACCGTACCCTCGAAGGCGGTCACGGTCATCACCGTATCTTCCACCACGCTGACTCAACAGGTGCTGAAATTGCAGGCAAACTGCTTGAAAAGGTCAAAACCCTCAGCAACGTGGATATTATGGAAAATACTCTTATGTGTGCAGCAAAAAAGACCTCCACAGGCTATTCTGCTTTCCTGAAGCTTGCTGACAATACCTATGAAACCGTCAACAGCCATTTCATGATACTTGCTACAGGCGGTATCGGCAGAGTTTACCAGTTTACCACTAACTCCGCAATCGCTACAGGCGACGGTATCACCTTTGCTTACGAAATGGGGGCAAAGATAAAGAACCTCAGCTATGTTCAGTTCCACCCGACAGCTTTCAATAACCGTGCAACCCGTGAATGCTTCCTTATTTCCGAAGCAGTAAGAGGCGAGGGGGCTTACCTCCTTAACTGCCATAAGGAACGCTTCATGCATAACTATGATGAGCGTCTTGAGCTTGCACCAAGAGATGTGGTTTCTCATGCCATCATCCTTGAATCAAGAAAACAGAATTCAACCGACTTCTACCTTGATATAAGCTACAAGGACAGCGAATTTCTCAAAAACCGCTTCCCGATGATATACAATAACCTCCTCGAACAGGGCTACGACCTCACAAAAGAACCTGTTCCTATCTATCCGTGTCAGCACTACCTCATGGGCGGCATCGACGTTGACAACAATTCAGAAACTACCCTGTCCAACCTTTTCGCCTGCGGAGAATGCTCACATACCGGCGTTCACGGAAGCAACCGCCTTGCAAGCAACTCACTGCTGGAAGCCCTCGTTTTCTCACGCCATGCCGCAAACTGCATCGCTTCACGTCTTGATTCAGTTCCAACCGGCTTTGAAGAAGTTCAGTTCAGCGAAAATGCAGGTCACGACCGCATACCAAAGGGTATCCGCACAGAAACCAGAAAGATAATGCAGGAAAGTCATTTTGTAATTCCTGACAAAAAGGCTATTGCAGAAGGTTATAAACGTGTCAGTGAGATTCGTGAGCAGCTTCTCAGCGGCGGATATTTCATTGACGCAGATTACGTTCTTGCAAAATCAATAGTAACAGTTGCTTACATAATCCTCGGCGAAGTGCTTGAATAATAAGAGGTGCAATATGGACGAAAAAGCAATAATAGAACGCATAAAACTAAAACTTACAGAAATAGAAAAAACCGAAAACATCAAAATACTTCACTGTGTTGAATCAGGAAGCAGAGCCTGGGGCTTCGCCTCTCCCGACAGCGATTTCGACGTAAGATTCATCTACGTCAGACCTCCCGAGGAGTATCTGAAACTTGAAAAAACAAGGGATACCATAGAATGGGAGCTTAATGATGTTTACGATATCAGCGGCTGGGATTTGAAAAAAGCCCTCGAACTCCTCCACAAGTCCAATTCCACGCTTTTTGAATGGAACAACTCACCTTTAATTTATAAAACAACTCCGGAATGGGAACAGGTAAGACTTATCATCAACGACTATTTCCTGTCAAAATCAGGCATATATCACTATCTCAACACTGCCAGAAACAATAACAGGGAATTTCTGCATGGGGATGAAGTCAAGCTGAAAAAATATTTCTATGTACTGCGTCCTCTGCTTGCCTGCCGCTGGATACTTGACAAGGGTACTCCGCCGCCGATGCTTTTCAGTGAACTTGTGGAAGCAGAGCTTGAAGACGAATTAAAATCTGTTGTAAATGAACTCGTTGAACGCAAAATGAAAACTCCCGAAATTGGTAAAGGCAGGCGTATAAATGTGCTTAATGAATTTATTGAGCGTGAAATGGAAGTCATCATGCATAGAGCAGACGCTCTCAACGGCACAAAACAGAAGGGCTGGGAAAAGCTTGACGATGTTTTCCTGAAACTGCTGGGTATGCGATAAATATGTACATTTTCATGCAGGAGATGCTGACCTTGTCGCCTCTTAACGCCTTCAATCAGGCAAAAACAGCTATTTACAATCTGATATCCGTAATTTTTTGAGAAAGGATAATTTTTATGAAGCTTTTACAATGCTATGTTGATAATATCATCACTACTGCACTTATGGAGGACATCAATTACATTGATGCTGCCGCAGATAACCTCATTCCGCCTGAACACAGAAGTTCAGCCTACTATGTTGCAAAAGATACAGGCGTTGTGTGCGGAATCGAAGCCGCAAAGCGTGTATTTGACCTCGCAGGCGGCGATGTTGACTTCAAAATACTCATGCAGGACGGTGAAAAGGTTAAAAAAGGCGATATTATCGCTGAACTGGAAGGAAGTACACTTACTCTCCTCAAAGGTGAACGTACAGCCCTCAACCTCTTACAGCATATGTCGGGTATCGCAACCGCCACAAACAAATGCGTCGAACTGGTTGCAGGCACAAAAGCTTCTGTAACCGATACAAGAAAGACTCTCCCGGGATTAAGAGCTTTGCAGAAATATGCAGTAACAGTCGGAGGCGGTAAAAATCTCCGCTTCAACCTTTCAGATGCCGCAATGCTCAAGGATAATCATATCGACGCTTACGGCGGTATCACTGCGGCTGTATCAGCTCTCCGTGAGAAGATAGGTCACACCGTAAAGATTGAAGTTGAGGTGCGTACTCTTGATGAACTCAAAGAAGCACTTGAAAATAAGGTTGAGATAATCATGCTTGACAACATGAGCTGTGAGGAAATGAAACAAGCTGTTGAAATTACGGACGGCAAGGCACTTCTTGAAGCTTCAGGCAATGTAACAGCCGAAAATATCCGCCAGGTAGCTGAAACGGGAGTTGACATAATTTCACTCGGAGCTTTGACACACAGCGTTAAGTGTTTTGATATTTCAATGAAAATAAACCGCAAATAATTGCTGTTTTCATGAAAAATTCACCACAGTAAAAGCTTTTGGAATATATAACGGCGAAGCCGACACAGCGGGGAAAAAGCAGTAAGCCAAGCGAAGCAATGGTTTACGGACTGCTCTCAACACTCCCCTCGGCTTGCCCGACAGAAAAACTTTAATCCATAAAAGCAATTGCTGTTTCCATGAAAAATTCACGATATCCACTTGAAATTATACAGATAGTGTGGTATAATAAGATGTAAGTGTGTGTGTATACACAAATCTATGATATAATGCTCCGCCGCTGAACTGCTGTATCACGGTGAAGCAGTAATGAAAAGAGGAAATAAAATGTCTGCAAATATCGTTGTAGGAACTCAATGGGGAGATGAAGGTAAGGGTAAGATAATCGACATCATTTCATCCCGTGCTGACGTAGTAGTTCGTTCACAGGGCGGTAATAATGCCGGTCATACCGTTGTTAATAACGGAGAAGTTTATAAACTCCACCTCATCCCTTCAGGTATTCTCTATCCGAACACTCTCTGCCTTATCGGTGCAGGTGTAGTTCTTGATCCAAAGGACTTCATCAGCGAACTCGACAGTCTTGCTGAAAGAGGCATAAAGACCGAAGGTCACCTCAAAATAGATCCGAGAGCTCATATCGTTATGCCGTGGCACATTGCCCTTGACGGTCTTTCAGAAGCTTTCAGAGGCGGCAAGGATATCGGTACTACCAAAAGAGGTATCGGCCCTACATACATGGACAAATATGAAAGATGCGGAATCAGAATGTACGACCTCGTTCACCCTGAAGTTCTCGCTGAAAAGATCCAGTCCACAGGTAAGCTCAAAAACAAGATAATCACAGACGTTTACGGCGGAGAAGCTTTCGACCTCGACGCTGTTACTAAAGAATATACAGAATACGGCAAGCGTCTCCTCCCTTATATGGACGACGTTTCCGTTCTCACATTTGAAGCCCACAAGGCAGGCAAGACAATTATGTTTGAGGGTGCTCAGGCTACTCTCCTTGATATTGACTTCGGTACTTACCCTTATGTTACTTCTTCACATCCGCTTTCCGCAGGCGTATGCGTTGGTACAGGCGTTGGCCCGAAGGTGATCACAAACATAATCGGCGTTGCAAAGGCTTATACAACCCGTGTCGGCAAAGGTCCTTTCCCAACTGAACTTGACGACGAAATCGGCGATAAAATCAGAAATGTAGGCGGCGAATTCGGTACAACCACAGGCAGACCAAGAAGAACAGGCTGGTTCGATGCTGTTATCGTCCGTCATTCAGTAAGAGTAAATGGTCTTGACAGCCTCGCTATCAACAAGCTTGATACTCTTGCAGGATTAGATACCCTTAAAGTCTGCGTAGCTTACAAGAAGCCTGACGGAACTGTTACCGAACACTTCCCTGCAACTCTTGAGGAACTCGACGGCTGTACTCCTGTTTATGAGGAATTTGAAGGCTTCAATGAGGATATCTCAAAATGCACAAGCTTTGACGAGCTTCCTGAAAACTGCCGCAAGTACATCGCACGCCTTGAAGAACTCGTAGGCTGTCATGTAAGCATGGTCGGAATCGGCCCTGACAGAGCGCAGATCCTCGAAAGATAAGTCAGTACCGCACAAAGCACGTTCAACAGCTTTGTACGTCATAAACCTGCATATATTCTGCAATTATTAACGGCGGCTGTATTGATTTACGGCTGCCGCTTTGATAAGCTTTGGAATTATTTTATTGTTTTTTTCGCTTTTAGGGGAGTGATATGTATGAAATCGCTAAAATTTGCTTCATGCCTTTTATCAGCCTTTTTGCTGACATCAACTCTGCCGTCAGGCTTGAAATCTCATGCCGATTTTTCCGTTTCACTGCCTGATATCGTTTCTTCACAGGTTCAGGTTCCGCTTTCGGAATTGCCTGTAAACGAAAATACTGTTCATTCTTCATCTGTTGAAACTGCTGTTGCTGAAATGAGAAGCTATCTTTCTACACATACTACAAGCTTTTCAGTTTCAATTCCACGCAGTTCTTATTCAAATGCAAACGATGCTCCCAAACAGATGCTTGCAAAAGCTTTCGCAGAAACCTCAAAAGGCTGCGAAGGCGATTATATCCGCTACAGTCTCGGAAGCTATGAATGCAAATATTCAATTTCTTCATCCTATATCCAGCTAAACTACTCTTTCAGCTACTACACAACACCGCAGGAAGAAGAACAAATCACTTCAAAAGTAAACAGTATCCTCGATTCCCTTGACCTTAACGGAAAAAGCGAATATGAAAAAATAAAAAGCATATACTTCTATATTTCAAGTCATGTGCATTATGCCCAGAATACAAACAACGTACACGTTTTTTCGGCATACGGTGCATTATTTGACAATTCTGCGGTATGTCAGGGATATTCACAGCTTTTCTACCGCATGATGAAAGATGCCGGCATAAGCTGCCGCATCATTTCAGGACAGTCCAACAATCAGAACCATACTTGGAATATAGCCCGTATCGGTTCTCTTTACTACCTTCTTGACGTAACATGGGATTCCTGTCTCGGCACAAATTCCAGATTCTATTTCTTAAAAGGTTCAAAGGATTTCGATAACTTCAAAGCTGATTACAAACACATCCCGGTATATCAGTATGAAGTCATCTTCGATGATTTCAATTCCGATGCTTTCAAAACAGCATATCCTTTATCCGATTATGCATACTCTGATTCATCATTACCCTCAACAAACTTGTTAGCTCTCGGCGATGTTGACGGAAACGGCAAAATTGATGCCCTTGACGCTTCGGCTGTCCTTACGGCATACACGGTCATCTCAACAAACAGAGCAAATCCGCTTAATGCTTCACAACAGGCAGCCGCCGACGTTGACCGCAATAATCAGATAACCGCTATGGACGCTTCTTACATTCTCTCATTCTATACGGCTGCTTCCGCAGGCAAAGCAAAAGGCAGCATAATCGACTATATCAACAGCCTGAAATAAGAATACATTAATTAACGAGGTGAAAAAAATGTACGACGAAAATAATAATGGTTTACAAAATCAAGGCTCAGCTCCCGTTCTTGACGATTTTGATTATACTGCTCCCACCGCAAAACGTGAAGGCCCGCAGGGAGTAGCTGCACCTATCCTTGATGATATGGACTTTGTTGCCCCGACTCCACGCCGTGACGGGCCGCAGGGCGTTGCAGCTCCTGTCCTTGACGATATGGACAGCTTCACTCCTAAAAAGCCTGAAAAGCTTGTGCTTTCAGATGAGGAAGTAATCGCAGGTCTTACACCGGAATTAAAAGCTCAGTTTGAACTTCTTACCGATGACCAGAAGAAACAGGTCATAGATATGAGAAGAAGTCAGCTTGGTGCAGAAGCACCTCAGCCAGCAGTTACCGCCGCCATTTTAGATGACGATAACTACACCCCTCCTGTAAAAAAAGAACCAGAACATCCAACAGCACCCGTTCAGGCTGCTATTCTTGATGATGAACCGGAACTTCCAAAACAGCAGACCTCCTCGTATGAACAACAGGAGCTTGAAAGAATCAAACAGGAAGCCGCTAAAAAAGCAGTTTCCTCCCAGCTCGTTTCCGAACAGAAAGACCAGAAGGAAAGCCTTAGAAAAATGCTTGCACTTAAAGAAGACCTGCGAAAGGAGCAGGCAAAAAAAGGCTTTAAGATAAGCATAGTGCTTGCAGCAATCGGCTTTATCGGCTCAATTGCATTCTATCTTCTCTATTCAGGCAAGCTCGGTCTTGATTACAAAAACGGACTCGAAGGTGCTGCAAAACTTCTTGAAAATTCAACCATTTATGTCACACTTGCAATGGCATTGAGTGCTATCGGCGTTACATCAGGTATCGGCGGCTTAAAATCACTTGCTTCATTTATCTATCTTGTTTCGGGCGTTATTCAGATATTCCCCGGACTTGCCATGATACCTCAGCATGAAGGCAGTCTCGCTCTTGTAGGCATACTTTATGCAGTTTCATTCGGCTGTACAGTCGGAGTTTTCGTAACACTCTCCGCAAGCGAATGTTTAGGTCAGTATTTCAGCAAACGAAATCAAATATAAAAAATCAGCACCGCACTTTCTGAAAACATTCAGGATGTGCGGTGCTTTTTTATGAATTATTCTTCTGTGTACACTTTTTAATAGTTTTGAAAATCATTCCAAGAATAAATTCTGCAAAGCCGATACAAAGTGAAATAAGTGCAAATGTAATGAGCGAATGTGAGATAATATAATACATGACATGATTTGTAAACGAAAATGCAACTGCCGAACCAAGAAGCACAACAGCACTTAAAAGTATCATCAGGCTTCCGGATATTTTGAGTATCACACTGAAAAATCCCGTATAAACGCTTGTTCTGCCTTTAAGTGCAAGGGCTGTCCAGATAAACATAATAAAGGCGATAATGAAGAATACGATTATTGTAAAATAAGAGAAAAGATATTTAAGATTTCCAAGACTGAACCCTAATGAACTGCTCCATTCTGAAATACTCATTGAAGCATCAAAGTTGTCGTTTTCAAGGTTTGTCTGCATAAAAAGGTAATCCTGTTCTGTCATCTTATACTCAAACTGCTCAATTGAAGCACGGTTATTCGCCATAATAAAATCGTGGACAAAATCCGCAGAAGTTATAGACGGATCATTTCCCACGCCGTCTATTATATAACGCAGGTAGCTGTCGGCAGTTCTGCCTGAATAGCTGAGGAAATCGGTTCTGAGCATATAATTTCTGAAACTGCTTTGAGTAGCCATTCCGTCTGCGGCACTTCCGAATCCAAGTGAATTATAAAGAGTATTTGAAAGCTCATCGCCGTCATACTGTGCAGAAAACAGTGTACGTCCGTCAAAATTGCAGATATTATTTCTGATGATATTTCCGGAAAGACCAAGTTTCAGGCTTAAAGTCAGGCTGAAAGCAAATACAAAGGCAATTGTGACAACCGAAAGCAAAACTGCGGCAAAAACACGCATAAATCCGATTTTTCCGCTTTTCTTCGAAGCTTTTTTCGGCTGTCTTGCAGGAGGCTCTCTGTATTGAAAATGTTCCTCCTCAGGCGGAGGCGGAAGCGGTTCAGGAAACGGAATATAGTCATCATCTTCGATAGCGGCAAAGGTTATGGTATCGCTGTTATCATTGAAGGATTTAGGTTTTTCTTCAGAAACACCTTCGTCATAGTTTTGAACAGCCTCATTATTGGCAAAAAACTCCTCATTGTCAAGCAAGGGAAAATTATCTCTGCCGTCCGAAATGATATCGGAAGCAAGGTTATCGTCAGTTTCATCAAGGAGAATGGTATTTTCAGACATAAAATTCTCATTTATATCGCCAAGAACCATAGTTGCTTCCGCATCGAAATTCTTATTTACATCTTCGATGATATCTGAAAGCACGGCATCATTGCCTTCATCAGCGAAATCCGTTTTTTCCTCAGTTATTTCTTCATTTTCAGATAATTCCGCAGCAGAAGGAGCAGATGGGTATTTTTCAAGAAAAGCCTTTTCAAGTTCATCTTCATCAAGGCAGACTGTCGGTTCTGCATCATAATCGGGATTAATTTCTTTATTTAATGAAATATTGATTTTTTCAAGTTTTTCGCCGCAGTTTTTGCAGAATTTTGAATCAGCATCGGCTATAGTTCCGCATTTTTTGCACTGCATATTCTCAAACCTCCAATATTGCTTCACAAAAAACTGATGAAGCAGAAGTATCCATAAACAAGTTCATATAACGCTATTATATAACACCTCGGCAAATATGTCAAGTTTTGGGAAAGTTTTCAACACAGAAATCCTTTTTATTCATAAAACTATTGACGTTCCATTATGATTGTGATATAATACAAATGAGTATATCGCTCATATATTTTTTATATTTTTAGGGACTATTTTAGGAGGTTATCTACAATGAGGTACAGAATTATCGGACAAACTGTTCCGGCAGTTGAATGCGAACTTAACAAAGGCGAATCTATGTTTACTCAGTCAGGTGCTATGATATGGCAGACTCAGGGCCTTACAATGTCTACTAACGGCAGAGGCGGTATTGCAAGAAGCCTTGGCAGAATGTTTACAGGCGAATCTATTTTTATGAACAACTATACTTCAGAAGTTGACGGTGCTGTAATTGCATTTGGTTCAACAGTTCCGGGTACAGTAGTTCCGGTTGATATATCACAGGGCGAACTTATCTGTCAGAAGGGTGCATTTCTCTGTGCAGAGCAGTCTGTTGATATCAAGGCTGCATTTGCAAAGAAGTTTTCATCAGGTCTTTTCGGCGGTGAAGGCTTTATTCTCCAGAGACTTTTCGGACGTGGAATGGCATTCCTTGAAGTTGACGGCGATATGGTTGAAAGAATTCTTGCTCCGGGCGAAGTAATCAAGGTAGACACAGGAAACGTTGTTGCTTTTGAAAACACAGTAAACTATGAAGTTGAAACAGTAAAAGGTTTGACAAATATTATATTCGGCGGTGAAGGACTTTTCCTCACAAGGCTTACAGGTCCGGGAAGAATCATTCTCCAGACTCAGAACTTCAACGACTTCATAGGCAGAGTTGCTGCAAGAATTCCTATGAAGAGCTAATAATTTGAAAAAGATATTTATTACCATAGCTGCTGCGGCAGTTTACCTGTTATTCAGTATTTTCACAGGGCTTTGGGCTGTTTCATGGATAATCTGGGTTTTCTATTTTGCTTACATGATATATCTTACATACAAAGACAATCAGTAATTTAAGGCAACACCGCACAAAGATTGCACGTCAGAAACGCAGTCAGATTTTTCGTCAGATTGTACAGAAATTTTGCGGGCATACTGTCGTATGTCAAGAAGTTTCTGTGCAAGATGACGGAAAAGATGCAAGTTTATGACGTGCAAAGCTGTCAGGTGTGCTTTGTGCGGTGTTGCCTTAAGGCAATACTGCACGAACTTTTCGTTCACGGAAATCAATTTTCAAAATATTATTGCTCCGCCAATTAAATCTTGAATATTTTATGCGAAGTAATGAAGGAGAAAGTCAAGGAAGAAAACCGCAGGAATACCGGTCTGTCGGTCAGCCTCTCTGTCAGCTTCGCTGACACCTCTCCCACAGGGAGAGACCTCGTATTTCAAGGTTTTCTGACGCAGAATTTCTTCTT
>JAZQND010000141.1:0-9882 GCA_045627145.1 Ruminococcus sp.
CCATCCTTGAAGTACTCGATAACGGTATCTTTAAGATTTCGGACACCGAGTATTCAAAGATGTATGCCATCGAGGACAGCAACTTCGCACTCGACACGGAAGAAGGTCAGGAGAACATCATAATGAAGTATGAGCAGTTCCTTTCCCACTTCGCTGACAATGTGAAGATTGAGATTGTCATCATCAATAAGAGGATAACGGAACCGGAGATAAGGAAAGCCTTTTATCTCAAGATGAAGGAGGATTCCTTCAATAACCTCCGTGAGAGCTACAACAGCATCATTGAGCAGAAGATAAAGGAAGGTCGTAACGACATCAGGAAGGCGAAGTACATAATCCTGACTGCGAACATCAAGCTTTCAACGGATATCCAGTCCACCTTCGGAACACTGGATGCGTCCGTTGACGAAGCCTTCAAGGATGTGAACAGACATGAGATGGGTGCAAGACCCCTTACCGCAATGGAGAGGCTTGAGCTCATGGACATCTATTACAAGGGCACGAATGTGGTACCCTTCAGGGCAAGGGCAGAGAAGTATAAGGTAGGTGAAGACTTCTCATCCCGTAAGGCAAAGGAATACGGGCGTACCGTAAGGGATGTGGTATCGCCCCTCATGATTAAGAAGGCAGGCAAGAACAATGCGTACCTCCAGCTCGGCGAGGACAGGTTCGTAAGGAGCTATATGGTACCGGAGCTTCCCCCTACCCTCGATACGGATTACCTCTCAAAGATTTCGGATATCCCGTGCGAGATGGTAACGAGCGTACTCTTCACGGTATCACCCAGAAACAGGGCAGAGAAGCTCGTAAGAAGGATGAACAACGATATCAAGGGTGAGATACTGAAGAACTCGAAGTCAGCGATGAAGTCCGGCTATGACCCCCAGTACACGCTTTCGGAAACCCTTCTTGAGAGCAAGGACGAAGCCTTCCAGCTCCGTAAGGAGGTGGTCAAGGATAAGAAGAGGACATTCTTCGTGACCATCTGTACCACAATCTTCGCAAAGGACGAGGATGAGATGAAGGAGTTCTCCGAGCAGTACACTGCAAAGAATGCAGACTATTCGATAGTACCCAACCCTCTTGACGGACAGCAGATTGCGGGCTTGAAGGAGAACGCACTCACAGGCGTGACCTCGCTCTCAAGGGATATCATGCTCGTATCTTCAAGTGCGTGTGTATTATTCCCCTTAAACATTCAGGAGATACAGGACGCTGACGGAACCTATTACGGAAACAACTCGATAAGCAGGAATGCGATTGAGTACAGCAGGAAGAATTCAGACCTTGCGAACGGTCTTATCTTCGGTAAGTCCGGTTCCGGTAAGTCATATATCACGAAGGGTGAGATGATACCCAACTTCTTAAGGTCGAATGACGACATGATTATCCTCGACCCCGATGCAGAGTATGTGGCTATCGCAAAAGCCTTGGGCGGTACGATTATCGACTTAAAGAGGAGGGGCGAGTTCCATATCAATCCCCTTGATATGGACATGGAGTACGGGAATACGGAAGCCGACCCCCTTTCAGAGAAGAAGGACTATGTGGTATCGCTCATCGAGTCCATCATGGGTGAAGGAAGGGAATGCAGTCCCATCGATGTCACTGCAATCCACAGGGTAGTGGACAGGATTTACCAGCCCTACATCTCATATATGGACAAGCTCCATGACATGGGTGAGGATATCACCATCGACACCAACAGATGCCCTACGCTCGTGGATTTTTATAACGAGCTGATTGCGGATAACACGATGGAGAGCACGAAGATATCAATGATGATAGAGCCGTACTGCAACGGTGCGTATGACCTGTTCGCACATAAGACGGATATCACGGGCGACCCGAGGCTTCTCGTGTATGTGACGAAGAGCCTTCCGGACAAGATGAAGACCTTTGCGATGAAGGTATGCCTCACGAACATCTGGACGAGGATGTGCAAGAACAAGTCCTTCAATGACGGTTCGAAGGAGAAGAAGGCTACATGGGTATATCTTGACGAGTTCTATCTGCTTATGGCTACCGAGTCTGCAGCTACAACCCTCAAGACATACTATAAGCGTGTAAGGAAGTATAACGGAATCATGACGGGTATCACGCAGGATATCTCGGATATGATGGCATCACAGCAGGGAATGGCGATGCTTGAGAACTCCGGCTTCTTCCTGTTCATGAACCAGTCACCTACAGGCTGTGACAGGATACAGCAGAGATACAGGCTCCCTGATGTAATGGTGGACTACCTCCATGACAAGGGCGTAGGTCGTGGTCTTATCTATGCAGGAAAGACCATCGCACCGTTCAACTATACGCTCCCTACGGACACGCTTCTCCATAAGCTCATGACAACAAAGCCTACGGAATGATATAAAAGCAATGCTGAATTAGGAATGCGGAATTAGGAATGAAAAAATGACTGATTCATTTCAGTCCTTTTTCTTTAGCCTGATTTAAGCTCTATGGTGACGGTCTTGAATCCGGGATGCTCGTAGGCTATCTTTGAGGCAGTCTTCTCTGCGAGGCTCCTGTCCGTGAAGACATATGCAAGGAAGCCCTTGACGAACTTCATCTTCCCCCTATAATCCCAACCCCCGAAATACAGCCCGTCATCTGTCGTGATGACATATTTTTCCATTATGCACCGTTCTCCTGTTCCTCTCTCTTAAGGACAGCTTCCTTAATGGCTTCGTATTCCTTATCATCCATGCCGTCAATCAGGCTGACGATGAACTGGTTCCTTTCCATCTCAAGCCAGTCGGCAAGGGTATCATGGACTGTACCGAGGATAAGGGTGTCCCTGCTGAGGTTCTTTACCTCATCTTCGGTCAGGCAGTCCGAAACGACTGCATCGGTATCCACCCTGTCAAGGTTGAGTTCCGCTTCAAGGAACGCATCGGAAAAGGCATCAAGGTTATTGAAATAATTAAGGACGGTCTCAACAGCATAATCATATCCCCTCCTGAATGCATCATCCTCTTCGTTCAGGTATTCCTGCCTGTAGCCGTTCTCCTCGCCATCATATCTTCCCGTCTTAAAAGAGTATTTCCTCTTTTCTCTCGTGTTGGGTATATAACTCATAATGAACTCCTTATAAGGTCTCCTTAATGACCTTCACGCCGTTGTCCTCAAGCTCCCCGGCAAAAGCTCCCTCTTCATCTTCATCGCAAGAGGGCACGATGCTGATTTCCTGTGAAAGGTCTAACGAAAAGAGCCCGAGCACGGACTTTGCGTCAAGGCGGTATCTTCCGTGGATGGCATCAATCGTATATCCCTTTCTCTGTGAAACGGATGCGAGCTTTACCACATCCTCCTGTGAATCAAGTTTTACTCTGAACATATCAATAACTCCTTTACTTGTGATATGGACATTATAGCACATAATCGGTTAGCTGTATACAGTTAACCGGCTGACGGATAAATGGAGAAGATAAAAAAATATTCCGTGACAGAAATGATAACTGTATACAGGTATGCAATAAGGTGATATAATGGGATTATGGAAGAGGGGACGCCACCCCTGTTTCATACACATTTTAAACCTCCTCCAAGGTTGCCATGGACACAGGGAAGACAGAAGAGCTTCCTGTGGTAAGGAAGGGGGACGGACGAACCGTAAGGTCGGCTGTTCCCTGTTGCGGGTTCGAATCCCGTCATGGCAGTTACGCTACTAATTTCCGACCTCCTATTACATCATTATGTGGAAAAGGACTGTACCGACGGGTATGGTCTTTTTCCTTTTTCGGGGAAAGAGGTTAACTGTATACAGGAAGAAGGAGAAATGATATAATAATATCATAAGGCAGGAGCCTTATATATCAAAAAAAGGAGGATATCACAATGTCAATCATCGGAAACATCTTTTTAGGCGGTTCTATCATCAGCGGAATCGGGGCAGTAGTACTTTTCTTTGTTGAGAAGGTAAGGAAGAGGCATGGATAAGCAGAAGGAAAGATAAGGAAAGGAGAAGACAGCCATCCTATGGGTGGCTGTTTTTGGAAGGATATATGTCAAAAGAAAACGATACACAGGCGTTCCTCGATGCGTACAGGGAACTGGAATGTGCGGTAAGGAACGAGAAATCAATGCTCGTGGCTTCATATGAGGACTTGCTTGAGGAACCGGATAAGAGCAGGCTCATGATATGCAGGCAGATGCGTAACTACCTCGTACATACGGGAAAGGACTTCATCGTCCCGTCAAGGGGGCAGACATCATTCCTCAAGGAAATGAGGAGGGAAGTCCTCAAGTCGGCAGGCACGGTAAAGGACAGGTATAAGACACTGAAAATGCTCAAGGCGGTGATGGCAGGCGAAGACCTTTTCGGTGAGGTTCTTGAGAAGGTCGGGAAGATAACGCTCAATGAGCAGGGGTTCCTGCCTTTCGTTTCAGACGGGAAGGTAACGGGATTCCTGACCGAAGGGGAGCTTCTTGAGATGTATAGCTCGAAGCTCTATGGCAGGAGGACAATCCTTAAGCACAGGCTCACGGAATGGGTATCCCCTGTCCCGGAAGGATACGGGCTCAAGGAGACACCGGTAAGGGTGTCTCCCGATACGCCTCTTGCAGAGCTTGAGAACGATACGATGTATATAGTGACCAATGCCCGTGGAAAGGATATCGGGCTGTACTGGAAGGGGATGAAGTGATATGAAGGGTGAGGTTCTGTATACGGTATTATGCATGATGGTCATGGGCATAGCATATCAGTGGTATACCCTCTATAAGTTCAGGAAGAAGAAAATGGTGCCTGATTCCAGATGCCCCGGACGGCTCCTTATCATGGTCATATATTTCGCAACGGTGCTTGCGATAATCATAAAGGATAAGGATTCGGGGATGGGGCTGTATATCTCCGTAGCGGGCTATGTCCTGTTCTTCCTTGAGAACCTGTATGAGTTCATACTTAAGGGCGATGAAAAGCCCTATGTGAGGATGAGGATATTCCTTGAGGATAAGGGTTTCATGCCGAAAAGAAGGGATGAAAGCACTGATGGAGAAAAATAAGGGGGATTGAGAATGATATACAGGTATATCCATTCATGAGAAAAAGGGACAGTATATAAGGTACTGTCCCTGTTTTTAACCATAATTATATAGGTAACAATAATAACGGCATGGAAAGGTAAGGTAAAGGATATGACCATTATAGGAGTAATCGGCACGGGCAGGGGCGTAGGCACGACACACACAGCCATCGCCATAGCCACAGGCATAAAGAAAAGGGCAAGGGTGGCTGTAGTAGAGAAGACCGGAAGGGACTCGCTCAAATCACTCGGAACGGAATCCGGGGTGCTTGACGAATACGATGAGGGCGACTTCTTCAGATATAAGGGCGTGGACTACTTCCTGAAGGATGCAGGGCTTACGGCATACAACAGGAACTATGATGCACTCGTAATCGACTATGGGGATGGGTTCAGTGACGAAACGGTAAGGTGTGACGGACTGTTCGTGGTAATGAGCCCCCGTCCTTGGAACAGGGGTACGAAGAGTGCTTACGGGCTCTTGGAGAAGATAGATGATGCGGTAGGTCTTGAGAATACCTACGGCGTAGTACCGTTTACCGAAAGGAAGGATAAGAAGTATTTCAGGGACGAGTTCGAAGGGATGACCTTCTTCTTCCCCGAATTCGAAGCAGACCCTACGGATAAATGCTCGATGGATTATACATTCCTGATTAAGAACGATAAGGCAGTCAAGAAGCAGTTCAGGGTATTCGAAACGAAGATTGACGAGCTTGAGCGTGAGAAGGAGAAGAAGAAGGAAGAGAATGAGCTCCTTCAGACAAAGTTCGAGGAACAGGAAAAGGAAAGGGCTTTACAGGAAGAAAGGCTCAGGAAGGTGGAGGAAGAGAAGAGGGAGAAGGAAGAAAGTATAGCAAGCTATATTTCAGAGGTAGAGAACTATGCAAAGCAGGTAGACGGCTTTACGAAACAGCTTTCAGAAAAGGAGCAGATGCATCAGGAGGAATTAAGGAAAGCAGAGGAAGAGAAGACGAGGCTTGAGCAGAGGCTCTTCGCAAGCACCCATGATGAGCTGACAGGGCTCGGGAACAGGAGGGTGTTCAGGGAGAAGCTTGATTCATTCATTTCCGAAGGGCTTGACTACACGCTCATCTATATCGACCTCAACAACCTGAAGACCATAAACGACAGCCACGGACATTCGGAAGGCGATAAATACCTCAAAGCCGTAACGAAGGAACTGCTGAAGGAATTTGAATGTGTTTACCGTATAGGCGGTGATGAGTTTGCAGTCATTACAAACGACAGCGAATTCTCACCGGACAGATTACAAAAAATCGACAGAAGGCTTTCAGAACTTACAACAGAATCGGACGGTTTCTATTATGAAATCTCATATGGTTATGCAGACAGCAGTGAAGGTTCCTGCGGAGAGGTAGTGAACCTTGCGGACTCAAGGATGTATGAGAACAAGGCATATAAGAAGGCTCTCCGTGAGGAAGAGTCAGGGAAGCTCTCTTCGGTATTCTCAAAGCCGAAGGAAGAGCCTGAAGCTCCCGTAGACGAGCCTGAAGGGGAAGAAGATACCGGAAGGGAAGAGCCTGTCATGGAGTTTACAGGCATAAAGGAAAAGAAAGCACATGAGCCTGATAAGGACACGATTGAGGGCAGAATAAGGCAGAATATAGCTTGCTATACCTATTCCGATGAGAATGTCATCCCTAATACCTTCCCTATCGGTGAGGACGACCCTTTCCGCAAAGACCTCGACACGATGTTCTTCTCACGCATCCGTCTTTCCTTTGAATACCTTAAATACACGGAAGTCCGTTTATGGGTATTCGCCACTGAATACCGTAAGGCACCCTTCCCCGTCAATGTAATCGTTGTATGGGAGGAAAACGGCACATACAGCTACGCATACGGTAAGAACAATCAGGTGACCATTGCTTCTGCGGAATTCATGATAAACGGACGCTTCTTAAAGGACGGAAGCTTCAGCGTAGGCATTATACCCATGCAGGAGAGCGTGAAGGTGCTTGAGCGTAATGAAGAGCTCAATCTCGGAAAATACACTCCCGCACATTTCGGGCTTATTGCAGGCGATGCCGAATATTATCCCCTGCGTCAGAACTTCAACGGGGTATGCGACTGCATAAAGTTAAAGAACGGCAACCTCTATCTTTCTGCCGGCAATGAAGAGATAGACAAAAAGGCTTACGAATTCATCCTCTCACAGGATACCTTCGAAGCCATCACGGAATAAAAAAGGAGAAAACACGAAATGGACACATTTAATGGAAAACTTGAAGGAAGTACTGACCTTACCCCGGAAGAGAAGAAGGCACTCTTCATCGAATGCCTTGACAAGACCGTGGAGGGTGTGGTCAGGGTAACGCTTATCCTCGGGAGTGAGGATGGTAACGGGAACTACAGGGAGGACGAGATACTGAAGCGTGAATCTTCGGATATCCGTCCCATAATCAGGTTTGCGAACGGATATGCCTACATTGATTTGGAGTTCAGCGATTCCGACTGTATCGAGATTAAGTCCGTAGCCCATATATGGGAGCAGTTCCTCAATCTTTCAACGGAGGCATTAAAGGACGAGGGCAGGGGTCTGTATGACTATATCATAGACATTGTAGGAACCGATGATGGACACACATACCTCATGGAAATCATCGACCCCGTATTCTTCTGCAAATCGGACAATAAGATAAGCCTGTCCCTTCCTATCGACAGGATATACTGCAGTAAGTTCAGTACGGATTTTGATAAGCTCAGGGCAGAGGAAGAATATAACCGTATGATTGAAGAGGAAGGCTGGGACAGCCTCGGATGAGGTATGTCCCTTAACGGAGAAAAACTATGAGTGATTACATGAATTATCAGGCGGGAGTCCAGTGCACGGTAGATATCGTAACCGATGCACAGGAATACATCTCCGATAAATACGCAAGAAAAATCAACGAAGTAATCGACAGGCAGATAACAAATGTCTATGAAAAAGAGATAAGCGGTCTTGAGAGGCAGGGTAACGAGAACATTGCCTCTCTTGAGTCTGCCTTAAAGGAAGCAGAAGCAAGAAGGGATGCGATAACGAACCGTCCGGAGAAGTTCTTTGTCGAGGACGAGGCTTCGTACCGTATCAATGATGACATAAGCTCGCACTCCTCTGTCCCTGACCACATCGTGAATACCTATGCAGACAGGTATTCCGATATCGAGGACATGCACAGGAATATAAACATATCCTCTGACTACGGCAGGTACGGGACAACGGACAGTACCTTCGTATCTCCTTCCGATGACACGGTCTTCCGCATGATAGAGGTTGAGAACCAGATACATACGAAAGAGATAGAAGCCTTTGACGGGCTTGACCTTTCGAAGGGCGAGACCTCGCAGAATGTGGCAGACCTTTCGGCGAATTCATATTCATACCTTGAGAATAACGGAACCTCGTACTTCACAAGACCGGATGAGGCAGGGAATGTCCATACCTACATAAGCACGGACGAGGGCGTATACGAATATAAGGACTACGGCATAAAAAGGGACGGGGATTCCGTTGACTATGCCCGTGGAAGATGGGAGTTCGTAGCAGATAAGTCAGGCATCACCACAGACCCGTCCTATAACACCCGTACCCTCACGGTATATGAGAACGAGGAGGTCAAGGCACTCAATAAGCAGATAAGCTCGCTCACGAAACAGCTCGATGAGCAGAAGACGAATGTGGCAAAGCTCAAGAACGGCAAGGAGATGAGGCTCGGCTTCAATAACAGGCGTGACCTTCAGAAATTCGTCTTCGACATGGAGCAGAAGGGTATCAATGTAGCAGTAATCGCCAACAAGATGAACGGTCAGTACTGTGTTGCCACATCCGATGCCTATACCCGTGACATAAACGCATATGCACAGAAAGAGAACATGGAGATACACGGGTATAAGAACTATAACATCTACGGTACGAAGGCTTCGAAGGGTGCGAATGACCTTGGAAGGAGCTACGATTCAGCCTTTTCCCAGAGCATATATTCCACGGAAGCAGGAGCGACACAGAAGAATATCGCAAAGAGATACAATCGGTTAAACAGCATAAGGGTATACCACGAAACCCTCCATACGAAGGATTTGAGGCATAACGCCTTTGGGGACATGGACACTGCCGTGAAAGCGATAAATGCAGGACAGAAGCCCTTAACGGATGCAAAATACGGCGAGGCATGGAAGAACATCGGCAAGGACGGGAAGAAGTCCCAGAACTTCATGGATACGAAGACCATGCTGACAGAGATAAACGGCACCACGGGCAAGAAGCTCGGCATAGACCTCTTCAGCTCGAAGAACCTCACTGCCGACACCCTGAAGGTAAGGCAGGAGATACTCCTCAAATACAATGGCGTGATTAAGGTGGACAGGAAGGGCAACCTTGACATGAACTCCATCATGGAGCTCAAATCAGGCAAGAAGCTTATCGGTAAGGAAACGCCCTCCGAAGCAGAGCTCAACTTCCTTCTCATGACCGGACAGGGCTCGAATAAGAAGGGGCTGATAGGTCAGGGCTTGACCGTAGCAGGCGGTATGGCACTTGGGAAGGCTTCGCAGTCCATTGAAGCGGTCAGGGACATACGGAAGCTCGTAGACCGCACGGCACAGCTTGCAAAGCTCTCAAAGTCCACCTATAAGCTCGTGAAGCAGAACGCTTCCCAGAAGATAACCTCGGTAAAGCTCAAGAAGATGGAGAAGAACCCCGAGAAGTACCTTGACAGGAAGAAGGAGAGCATAAAGAGAGCAGGCTCTACGGTCAAGAAGGCGAATAAGCCGGGCTTACGCCAGAGACATCAGACGAAGAAGCAGGAAAAACGCATAAAAAAGATGACGAAGAAGGACGAGAGGCGTGAGAGGC
>JAZQND010000142.1:0-3109 GCA_045627145.1 Ruminococcus sp.
TCTATTATTATGTTACAGAAAACGGAAAATTGCTTTTTGGTACAAAAATCAACAGCATAATCGGTCAGGAAGGATTTGTAAAAGAGCTTAATGCCGATATGCTTCAGATATACATGACTTTGACTTACGTTGCAGGTGAAGATACCTTCTTTAAGGGCGTAAAGAAACTTATGCCCGGTCACTGGCTTGAATTTAAAGGCGGAAAATTGTCTGTGGAGCGTTACTGGAAGCCTGAATTCAATGCAGATGAAAGCAAAAATGTTGATGAATGGGCAGATGAGATACACGAAACTATAAAGCAGATAATGCCGGAAGTTAAAGAAGACAGTGAAACTGCTGAATCATTCCTTTCCGGAGGCGTAGATTCTTCTTATGTTCTTGCAATGTCTGATGTAAAAGTTACGGATTCGTGCGGTTATGACGATGAACGTTTTGATGAATCAGGTCTTGCCAAGAAAACTGCTGATATTCTTGAACGTGAAAATAACCGCTGTCTTATAACACCTGAACAATATTTTGAAATTGTTCCTTATGTAATGTATAATATGGAACAGCCTCTTGGTGATGCTTCCGCTATAGCATTTGCAATAGCCTGCAAAGCAACTGCGGAACATACAAAGCTTTGCTATTCAGGAGAAGGTGCAGATGAATTTTTCGGCGGATATAATATGTACCGCAATGCAGAACGCTATGGCGAAAATCTTAAAACCTTCTATGTTGGAAATACAAATATCATGAAGGAAGAAGAAAAGCAAAGAATACTGAAAAACTATAATCCTGATGTTCTTCCGATAAATCTTGTGAAGTATATTTATGATGAAACAGAAGGACTTGATCCTCTTTCAAAAATGTCAGACGTTGATATTCAGATATGGCTTGAAGGTGATATTTATCTTAACGTTGACAAAATGAGTACAGCCTGCGGACTTGAGATCCGTATGCCGCTTACAGACCGTCGTATATTTGATATTGCATCAAGAATGCCGTCAAAATATAAGGTTAATGACGAAACAAATAAAGTGGCATTCAGAACAGCAGCCTCAAAGGTTTTGCCTGAAGAAATAGCGTTCCGCAAGAAACTCGGCTTTATAGTTCCGATAAGAATATGGCTTGCAGACGAGCGTTATAATGCAGATGTAAGGGCAAAATTCAGCAGTGAAATGGCAGCTGAGTTCTTTAATATTGACGAAATAAAGGCAATTTTTGATGAATATATAGGCGGAAACTCTGATAACTGGCGTAAAGTGTGGACAATTTATACTTTCCTTGTATGGTATGAGGAATATTTCGTAAAAAGATAAAATAATAAACGCTTTGAGGTGTGACGGTATTACACCTCAAAGCGTTTTATGTTTCATTCAAATTTTTTTGAAAGCTGTTCAAACGTTATACCGTATTTGGCGGCGATTTCCTGAGCATAGCTTTTTCCGTCAGGTTTTTCGTAGCGAATTTTAAATGCCTCATTGCTGTCACGTTTTCCCATTACTGCACTTGCCACACCGCATTTTGTTTTTTCGCTTTTAAATTCATTGGTATTTTCAGCAAGTTCATGCATATGAGTATTGAAACAGGTTCTTGCTCCAAGACAGCAAAGGCATTTTACAACATCTTTTGCAATATACAGTGATTCATAGTGACTTGTTGTGGAAAAAGATTCATTAAGCAGAATAAGACTTTCTGACGTAGCTTTTTCCCAGATTTTATTAAATCGTTCAGATTCTTCACCAAGTCTGCCAAGAGTAACAGTCTTGTTTTCGTCAGCCGGAAAATGAGTGAATATTTCGTCGCAGATACGAATTTTTGCCTTACTGCACGGAACGAAAATACCTTGCTGAAACATAAGTACAGCAAGCCCCAAAGCCTGTGTAAGTATAGTTTTTCCGCCACGGTTTGGTCCTGTAAGAATAAGTACTGTACTTTCACGGTCAAAGTGTACATCATTGCAGACTATAGTTGGATTTTGAGAACTTTTATCAGAAGAAACAGCAAGTTTTATATTATAAAGGTTTGAAAAAACGGTGCCGTCATCAGAAAAATCAGGGAAACAGCAAGGCATTCCCATTTCTGTGAGTTTTTTTTCAAGATTGATACAGCGGACATAGAAAATAAGTTCGTCACCAAGTTTAGCCAAAGCAGTACCGTTATAGTCAGTATATTTGTTAAGTTCTTTTTTCAGCTTGCGGGTTACAGATGAAAGCATATCTTCAACAAGTGTTGTGAGGTTATTCATAACAGGTGCAGGAGTAAGTTCAGAATGAGTGACCATAGTAAACGGAGTAAGATCCTGGTCTTCAGGATTATTTTTGCGGTGAGATGAGAGAAATTTTCCGAGAAAGCCTCTGTCTGAGAAACGGTATTTGTTGAAAGAGAGAATACCTATTCTTTCAGGCTGGAGATTACGGTTTAAATTAATGCCGAGAGTCATACTGTTTATCATATCAACACCTTCGCTGATATTGCTGAGGTCGTCAGAAAGCTCGGAAAAACCGCTTTCCTTGTAGATGTCATCAATATATGCTGTGAGTTTTTTCATGCCTTCGGAGTTGAAAGTTTTGTCGTTAAGGAGAGTCTGTATTTCGGTGACAGAATGAACGTAATTCTGTAAACTGCGAAGTTTACTGATAAACTCCCAGATGGTAGACTGATTTTTGTCAAGGTTTCTGTCGGCATGAATATAATACTGCATTTCGTCGAAAATTTCGCAGAGTTTTTCGGCAATATCAGGGTATTGTTTCAAATCTTTATAAATTTCCTGTCTGTAGGAAATAGTATTTTTATTTTTTGGAACTGAGCGAAGAATTTTTAGAAGTCTGTTTTTTTCATCAACAGATTCTGAAAGTTTTGAGGAAAAAAATTCAAGCGATAAGTCATTTGAAACAGTATCGCTGATAGAAAAGCAATCGTTGTCTGATTCAGGAAAAAGCAGGCTGAAATTGCGGATTGTCTGATTCATAAAGCTGTTCCTTTCAGGCAACACCGCACAAAGATTGTGCGGCAGAAACGCAGTTAGATTTTTCGTCAGATTGTACAGAAATTTTGCAGGCATACTGTCGTATGGCAAAGAATTTCTGTGCAAGATGACGGAAAAGATACAAGTTTATGACGTACA
>JAZQND010000143.1:0-4804 GCA_045627145.1 Ruminococcus sp.
CGAGCCTGTTCCTGTTGTTCACGGCGAGGACGGACAGATTCACGCTCTTGATGACAGCGAACTGCCTCTTATTCTTCCTGAACTGGACGACTACAAAGGCAAAAGCGGCAAAGCTCCGCTTGAAAATGCCGAAGAATGGAAAAAGTATGACTGTAACGGCGTGAAAGGCGTTCGTGAAACATCAACAATGCCGGGAAGTGCAGGTTCAAGCTGGTACTACTTCCGTTATATTGATCCGCATAACGACAAGGAATTTGCAAATCAGGAACTCCTCAAGCACTGGATGCCTGTAGACCTTTATATCGGCGGTCCGGAACACGCTGTAGGTCATCTTATTTATTCAAGAATCTGGAACAGATACCTCTACGATAAAGGTCTTGCTCCAACTAAAGAGCCGTTCAAAAAGCTGGTTCATCAGGGTATGATACTCGGTGAAAACGGCATAAAGATGGGTAAGCGTTTCCCTGAATTCGTAGTTAATCCGTCTGATATCGTAAGGGATTTCGGTGCTGACACACTTCGTCTTTACGAAATGTTCATGGGACCTCTCGAAGTAAGCAAGCCGTGGAGTCAGCAGGGTGTTGAAGGTGCAAGACGTTTCCTTAACAGAGTATGGAGTTTCTTTACAGAACCTGATAATCTTACTGATGATAATGATGGTTCACTCACTAAGGTTTACCACCAGACTGTCAAGAAGGTTACCGATGACTTTGAAATTCTCGCATTCAATACCGCAATAAGCCAGATGATGATTTTTGTCAATGCAGTTTACAAAAACGGTAAATGTCCGAAAGAATATGCCGAGGGACTTATTAAAATGCTGTCATGCATTACACCTCACCTCGGTGAAGAAATATGGAGCCTTTTTGGTCATGAGGGTACTATCGCCTTTGAAAGCTGGCCGACTTATGACGAAGCAGAACTTGTAGAAGAAACTGTTGAGATAGTTGTACAGGTAAATGGCAAGCTGAAGGCAAAGCTCAATGTTGCTGTTGATGCTGACAAGGATTCTGTTATTGCTATGGCTATGGCTGACGATAAGGTTAAGGAAACTGTTGAAGGCAAAAATATAGTAAAACAGATATATGTACCAAATAAACTTGTTAATATTGTGGCAAAATAACGATTTTATGAAAAGAGAAAAAAATGCTTGACATATTCTGAAAAATGTGGTAAAATATCATTATATTAAGTTGTGTATCTGCTGTTTTCAGAGTTATGCTGACTGACACCTTAAAGGTGTTTAGTATAGATGCAATGGAGTTTGCTCCTTGTAACCTCTGAACAAGGGAGGGAAAAATAAGTGGCAGAAATTCGTGTTGGCAAAAATGAATCTTTAGATACTGCTCTCAAGAGATTTAAGAGATCATGTGCTAAGGATGGCGTTATTGCTGAATATCGTAAGAGAGAGCATTACGAAAAGCCTTCAGTAAAGCGTAAGAAGAAGTCTGAGGCTGCTCGTAAGCGTAAGTATTGATTTACGTTTGCTTAATTATGTTGATAAAAGCGGGCTGCGGCTCGCTTTTTCATTTATCCGGACTTTTTGACATTTTCTTTTGATTTCCGACTTTTTTCGAAATCAACTTATTAAGATAAAATCAGGTGATATTATGATTAAAAAAATTCTCGTTATCCATGGCCCAAACCTCAATCTTCTGGGTGAGCGTGAACCCGGAATCTACGGTAATACATCAATTGACGTTCTGAATGCCAACATCATTGACCGTGCAAAAGAACAAGGTCTGGAATGCGAAATCTTCCAGTCTAACCACGAAGGTGCTATTATCGACAAACTCCATGCTGCAAGAACAACTTTCGATGGCGTTGTAATCAATGCCGGAGCTTATACCCACTACAGCTACGCTATCCGTGATGCAATTTCAGCTATAAAGATACCTTGTATCGAGGTTCACATCAGTAATGTTTTTGCCCGTGATGACTTCCGTTCCAAATCGGTAATCGCACCGGTCTGCAAGGGAAGCATAAGCGGTTTCGGATTCCAGAGCTACTATCTTGCAGTTCAGGCACTTTCTGAACTCTAATGAGGTGCAGCATGACAAGATTTGAAAAACTTTTTGAGAAATTCAAAGGAGCTGACGCTGCCTTTATTACCTCAAATATCAACCGCCGCTATTTTACAGGTATGAAATCCTCAGAGGGATTTGTTCTTGCTTTTCCTGAAAAAGCCTATCTTTTAGTTGATTTCAGGTATATTGAAAAGGCGAGGGCGACTGTTAAAAATGCGGAGGTAATTGAAATAAAAAGGCTCTATCCGCAAATCAGCGAACTTCTGAAAAAACATGAGGCGGCTACTATGGCTATTGAGTCCGACAGTGTGACTGTGCGTGACCTCAATTCCTACCGCCATTTCCTTACGGATATTACTATTGTTGACGACGATTCACTCAGCGATGCCATTTTAGGACTTCGTACCGTTAAGGACAGTGAGGAGCTTGAATGCATAAAAATGGCTCAGACTATTGCCGAAAAATCCCTTGAACAGCTTCTCCCTTACATACAAGTCGGCAGAACAGAACGTGAAATAGCTCTTGAACTTAACAGACTCATGTTCGCAAACGGTGCAGAGGATATCTCTTTCGATACTATCGTGCTTGCAGGTGCAAATACATCTATGCCCCACGGCGTTCCTTCGGAAAAAAAGGTTGAGGACGGTGAATTTGTACTTATGGACTTTGGTGCTGTCTATAACGGCTATCACAGTGATATGACGAGAACTATTTGCGTTGGAAAGCCGAATGATGAGATGAAAAAAGTCTATGAAGTAGTCCTCGAAGCACAGCTTGCAGGTATTGAAGCGGCAAGGGCAGGAATAGTCGGAAGTGCTTTGGATAAGATTTCCCGTGATATAATTGAAAAGGCAGGCTACGGAGCGTATTTCGGACATTCTCTCGGTCACGGCGTTGGACTGGAGATTCACGAAAAGCCCAATGCTTCGCCTAATTATAAGCTTCCGTTAAGCTGTGGTGCGGTTGTAACTGTTGAGCCGGGTATCTATATTGCAGGAAAATTCGGTATTCGTATTGAAGACTTTGTTGTTTTGACCGAAAAAGGCTGTGAAAATCTTACGAAATTTGAGAAAAATCTTATAAGTTTGTAAGAATGTTATTTTAGGTATTGCAAAAAATCCTGAAATATGGTATAATGTAGTATAATAATTTTTTGAATATACGGAGGTATTTATAATGATATCAGCAGGAGATTTCAGAAACGGTGTTACCTTTGAACTTGACGGACAGGTTGTTCAGGTTATCGAGTTCCAGCACGTTAAGCCAGGTAAGGGAGCCGCTTTTGTAAGAACTAAATATAAGAACGTTGTTACAGGTTCAGTTGTTGAAACTTCTTTCAACCCTACTGCTAAATTCCCAACCGCTTATGTTGAGAGAAAGGATATGCAGTATAGCTACACCGACGGTGACCTTTATTACTTCATGGATCAGGAAACATACGAACAGGTTCCAATCAGTGCTGATAAGCTCGGCGACAGCTTCAGATTCGTTAAGGAAGAAATGATTTGTAAGGTTCTTTCATATAAGGGCAGCGTTTTCGGTATCGAACCACCTAACTTTGTTACACTTCAGGTTACTCAGACAGATCCTGGTTTCAAGGGCGATACTGCTACTAATGCTACTAAGCCTGCTATCGTTGAAACAGGTGCAGAGGTAAAGGTTCCTCTCTTTATCGACGAAGGCGAAATGATTCAGATCGATACAAGAACAGGCGAATATATGTCAAGAGCTAACTAATCTGCTCTTAATTCTAAGGGAGGAGTAAATGCTATGAAGCTTACCGAAAAAATGTCGTATTTACAGGGACTGCTTGACGGTCTTGATATTGATAATTCTACAAAAGAGGGTAAAGCTGTTCTTCAGATGGCTGAAGTAATGTCAGAGATGGTTCTCTACGTTGAAGACCTCCAGTCACAGGTTGATGAGCTTACCGAACTTTGTGATATCCTCGACGAGGACCTCGGTGCAATCGAAGACGATTTCTATGAAGACGATATGGATTGCAGCGGTGACTGCGAAAACTGCGACGAGGACGACGATTGGGAGCCGCTTGATGAAGAAGATGATGATTTCGATTTCGATGAGGACGATGACGAACTCTATGAGATAACTTGTCCAACTTGCGGAGATACAATTCTTCTTGATGAGCGTATCATTGAGGATGGTTCAATGAACTGCCCGAACTGCAATGAACTCCTCGAATTTGATTTCGATGACCTCACAATTGAGGATATCGAAGGTATCAACAAAGAAGAAGTTAAAGAAGATAAAGAATAATTCTTAGGCGGTCGGAGTTTTCTCTGACCGCTTTTTTATTTCTGTTAATAATTGGTTAAACTGCACTAAAAAATCGTGAAAACGTTGTGCAGTATTTTTTATGAAAAACTGTAACGAATCCTGTTTGTCTGTGTCTTATAGTTGAAGGTGGTGATAATGTGGAAAAAATCAAAGAACTGTATCAATTGTATTTCCATGACGTTTTTCTTTACGCAAGGTCACTTGCAGTAAATACTGAAACAGCCGAGGAAATTACGCAGGAAACTTTTTTCAAAGCAATGAAGTCTATTGAAAGCTTTCGTGGCGACTGCGATATAAGAGTTTGGCTTTGCCAGATAGCAAAGAATCTTATATTTTCTAATAAGGGCACCTCTAAAAACCCGTTTTGAGTAAGAAAAAGCAGATAGGTACAGTAGATGCAAGAAAAGCCATCGAAGGCGTGCTTTCGCACTACGAGAGGGCTTGACGCAGCAGATGCTGTGCATAGATGCTTTTTCTCA
>JAZQND010000144.1:0-2840 GCA_045627145.1 Ruminococcus sp.
ATGCCTTATCATCCTTGTTCCATTCGGCACCGTATTTCTTTGCTGTTTCCCTTTCTTTATAATCAATGTTAAGCTTCGTTTTGTAATACCACATCGTTAATCACCTCACCTTTCCATCTCTGCTTCCTCGTTCATTGCTGTCGTTCCTGCATTATCCTTTGTTTCTGTCCGGTACTTTGCCGTTTCCTTTTCTGCAACGGCTTCAAGAATGGACAGGAGCTTATCTGCTCCCATGGTCTTCGTATTTCCGTCAAGCCATTTGATGTTGTCCTCTGTATACCTGATGTCGTCATCATCGTATCCGTCAGAGGCAGACATAAGTTCCTTCCAGTTGCCGTTCCTTTCATCAAAAATGTCTCTGGCAAGATATTCTGCAGGGGAGACAGGCTTGTCATCTGCACTGCATTCGAAATTACTGTCGAACAGTGCAATTTCCAACGGCATATCGGGGCTGTCGCAGTCCATGTATATGTAGCACTGTCCGTCATTGTTGTCCTGTCCGGCGAACACGAAGGACAGGAACTCGTCCACACTGCCCTTATCATCGCTATATTCAGCGAATTCCCTGACTATATCACAGGTATCCACTACATCCCGCATATCGAAATTGACACGCATTATGGTATCCAGTCTGCTGATATCCAGCCTGTATGCCTCATATGCGTAAAATTCCCTGTGTTCCTTCAGCCATTCCGATATGCTCCTTGCCCTCGATATCATTCTTTCGCCGTAATTCCACTGATAATACCTTGCAGTGAGATTATATTCATTATCCTGCTTTGTTATCACATAAATCTGGCTTCTCTGTCCCATAATTTTTCCTTCCTTTATCTCTCATGGTCTTCGTATTCAGCTACCATGGCGAAGAGGGAAGGGTGGTTCTCCTCATCGTAGCCTAACTTCTCAAGGTCGGAAGGTGTTACCTTCATGGCGTTCAGGAGGTCTTCCGTGAGCTGTTCATTGCCTACCTCGACAGTCCATTCGATGGCATCTATTACCATCTGTTCAAGGGTGCCCCTGTCAAGGCTCTCATTTTCAATGATGCCGTAGGTATCAATGCAGAAGCCGTAGGCATCAGAGAGCCAGTCCGTGATGTCTTCTGCCTCCTTCAGTGTTCCGGGGAGCTCCACTTCCTCGGGAAGCCCCATGAAGTCATAGAGCATGCCGGGATTATGATGGAATGCATCACGGGCATAGTCATGCCTTTCCGAAGCGGTCATGATGCAGTAGGCATTAAGGGGGATGCCCAGTACCTCCGATGCCTTTTCGGGTGCCATATCATCGAGCTTTCCATAAACCTCATCCATGTCGATGTCCCATTCAATGTTTATCGCTTTCATATGTTCTCCTTTCCTTTTGCCTTTACATCCTGTTATCCATGTTCCAGAACCTCGTCATATTCCTTCGCTGTCCTGTACAGCTCTGAAAGTGATACATTGCAGGTTTTCCTGCAGTAATCTTCCATGAGGTCTGTAAAGAATTTCTTTTCCTCATCATCGAGGGGAACCTCTATCGCATCATCAGTCTCCCGTTTTACAATCAGTGCAGTACAGGTCACTTCGTCTGTATCGGGATACCAGTCAGTATAGAGGTTTATCCACTCATCATCTTCAAGACCCTCGACCCCGAGCCACTTTTCAATATCGAACCAAGTTTCGTAGAGTGCGTTTATGTGGTCTTTCCCGTCCTCATCATACTCAACAATCAGGTCATCACACAGGTTGATTTTCTCTTTCGTTACATCTATTCCGTTCCTTGTCATAATATTCCTCCTTCACTTCGCACAGATATCTGAAAGTACAATAGCTCTTTCATTTTATCTATAGTTAAAAACAGGTTTGGGTTATGAATGGTTAACTGTATACAGTAAAGCAGAAATATGTTATAATAACAAAAGATGATGGGATGACCTATAAGATTGACGATAACAGACAGGTACTTGAGGATACAAGGTTCAGGTAGGAAAGGAGATAGGAAATGAAAAAGGATAATGCAAAGGCACACTGGGAACGGATGCAGGAAAGAAAGAAGCGTGAGTGCGAGCGTAAATGTGCCGAATACAGGAGGCTCGAAAAAATGATGGGTTCATTCGGCAATATGTACAGAGGGTTCTTTGACCCTCCCATAGTGATGGTACCGGAAACAGCAGATGAAAAGGAGAATGGGTGATGAAATGGGAATATGTCAACAATTTCTGCAGTTCGAACCTGTATGATAAGGTCATTGTGACCTATGAAGCGGAATCAGAGGGTTCGCCCCTCGAAGTTACCGAAACGGGGCACTCCCGTCATAAAAAGGGTACGGACATAATCGACCATTACTGGATTTATAAAGGATACCTCATCAATATGTCAGATGCTCTCATGCCTGACGGCAAGGGAAGCAGGAAGTGGACAGATACCTTCTGCGTAAGGTCGGCACCTACGGAAGAGCCGGGGACTTATATGGACAGGCACTTCCTTACCCTTGAAGGGGCAGTGGCGTTCATAGACGGCAAAATCCCCGAAATCATTTCCGTTCAATCAGGGAAGGAAAAAGAGATTGAAAGAGAAATTGAAGAGCACTTGGGGAAATCAGCAGAAGAAGAAAAGGAGAAAGGCTTATGAGAGTAAAATATCTGTTTGAACATCCGAATGAGAAGCAGGATGTATGCGTATCAGAGGTAAGGGATTTTTACCGTGGCATTTACCGTGATGCGGAAGGATATATATACCTGACGATATCCGATGGACTGGAGATGGTATCGAAGGAGCCCGTGGATGGGAAGTTCCATGAGGTCATCGTTAGCAGGCTGTTTGATAACGGGGCTATAGACCTTACCGATACTTCCTTCTGCAGTG
>JAZQND010000145.1:0-10790 GCA_045627145.1 Ruminococcus sp.
CTGCTCGGTCTGTCAAAGAAGGTATGTTCGTAGAGAAAGGTATTGAAGATATCATCAGATACAGCCCTGTAGTATAGCATCTCGCCTTTCTCATCCACATCTATGTATCCGCCCGAGAGCCTCTTTCTTCCATCCCACGGCTCCGTGGCAGTAAGTCCTGAAAAGGAAGCGAAGAGGAAGTCCTTCATCTTTGCCTTGTACCACAGTTCAGGTCGCTTCACATTCACGGGGTTTAAGTCTGCTACCTTTTCAATGATGTCCTTCGTACTGCTCGAAGAGGCTCTGTCGTAGTAGCCTGTCTGTATGAGCATCGCACAGCTTAATATCTCTGTCATCGTAAGCTCTACGAAGTCAAGGTTTGAACGGAACTTCTCTGATGTGCCTGAAAACCTTAACGAGAGCTTCGGGTTCTCCCGTATGTACTTAAAAATCCCAAGCTCGGAATCTATCCTGTTGCCGTTTATCTCGTTCATCTCATCGTCAGTACAGCCTTCAATCTCGTATATGAGGTTGGAGGACGGTGCCGTATTGAAGAGCGTTGACGCACTCCCAAGATGTGATTTTATCGAGAAGCCCGTAGTGGATACCGCACGGTCTTTGGAATCCTCAAGGGTGATTATGATGTCTGTCTTCTTCCCGTATTTTAAGGCTGTGTCATCAGAAAGGAAGGGTATTTTCGGCTGTGAGAATTTTAAGGTCTTTAAGAAGCCCTCGATTTCGGGAACAGGGAACTTTCTCTCATTCGATGCCACATTCCTTATCGCATCGTAGAGGAAGTCTGCCCTGTCGGTAGCTTCCTTACAGGTAAATACCTTAAAAAGCACCCTGTTGTCAGAGGCTCTTATGGACTCTTCTTCCATAATCCTCTCAAATTCAAGGATATGGTCTTTCTCGTGCCTTATGATGTTTATTATGTCGAGGTAAACGCTCTCGTCCTTCTTAAAGTCTTCGGACGCACCGTATATCCTTCCGCTTCCGAGGAGCCGGAGGAATACATAGGCTTCTGTCCATTCCCCGTAGTTAAACTCCCACATTGTCGAGCACCTCTTTAATCTTTCCTGCAATAGCCTCGATAACATTCACGGTCACGGAGTTCCCGAGCTGTTTGTAGAGGGAAGCATCCGCAAGAACGAGCCTGTAACCGTCAGGGAAGCCCTGCAACCTCGCCCATTCCCTCGGTGTCATCTTCCTGATGCTGTCCCTGTTTATCTCACCCTTGATATGTGTCGTGGGAATAAGGGAATGTTCCCTTTCGTCAATGATGAGGTTCCGTTCCCGTCCCATCCCGCCACAGACGATAGTGCCTGCAATCCCGTCAAGGTTTCGTATCTCATACCCGAACCCGTTGCCCTTTGCTTCGTGCCTTGCCTTATGCTTCTTTAAGGTTTCCATATAGGTATCGGAGAGGTAGTACTTTGAAGGGATGGGTGCTTCTTCCAAGATGTCACGGATTGTGACCTTTTCCCTGTTTCCTTCGGGGAAGGTAAAATCATCAGGTGCGATGTCCTCACGGAAGCATACAAGATAAATCCTCTCACGGTTCTGGGGAACACCGAAGTCCTTACTGTTCAAAACCTTACAGAACACCCTGTATCCGATTTCCCCGAAAGCGTCCCTTATGACCTTGAAGGTTCGCCCCCTGTCGTGGATTGTAAGCCCCTTTACATTCTCACAGAAGATGACCTTCGGCTTGTGGTACTCACATATCCTTACGACATCCAGAAAGAGAGTGCCCCTGCACCGTCCCCTGTAATCATCATTGAACCCGCCGTGCTTTCCTGCAAGCGAGAACGCCTGACACGGGAAGCCGGCAAGACATATGTCAAATTCAGGAATGTCCTTTTCGTCAATCTTCGTGATGTCTCCTGCAATCTGAAAATCGTCCTTAAAATTTGCTCTGTAAGTTTCCTGTGCCGACTTATCCCATTCACTTACAAACACCGTTCTGATATCGTCCTTAAAGGCATTATCGAACCCCATTCTGATACCGCCGATTCCGGCAAACAAATCAATAGACCTATACATGACAGGAGACCCCCCCAGAATTTTCTACGGGAATATCTTATCATACCAAATCTATCCTTTCAATACTTTTACTATACTTATGTTCATCAAAAGAAAGGACTGCTCCTGTTAAAGGAACAGTCCTGATTATTTAGTCTCTTTCTACTTCAGGGTCGTGCAGTTCAACCGTTCTTGACAGCTTCTTCTGCCTGTCTGTCTCATCCCATACCTTATTTACCGCATCGGCATAGAGAAGCTCTTTTCCTGTCCATCCGTAGAGGATGGAGGTACGGTATCCGTTCTCGGGAAGGAGTACATTCGTATATCCTGCTGTCTGGACACAGAAGATGTTCACCTTGGGGTTTACTTCCCTGCGGTAAGTGTCTGCAAGCTTTGCCACATCAATATGCTTACTGCCGTGACAGACGGAGAAGCCCTGTCTGTCATATTCCTCATAACACTCATGCGTTCCGTAAAGCCCGCCGTGTCCTGCCTGTTCATCAGAGTAGATGAAGATGTTATCGTAGACGGTTCTTTTCTTTATCGCCTCATCGAAGAAGAGCCAGATGCCGTTCTCCGTGCTACCGCCTACTTTATTTCTGTCTGCATCAATAGTCTCTGCCTGTGAGAGAATACCGTTCCTCTTTGAGACAGAATGACTGATAAGTCTGTCGCCAAAGGTGAATACGGTTCCGTTATCAGAGTTCACGGCACCAATGACGGCAGAAAGGTTATTGATGCTTCCTATGGTTACCGTACCGTATTCGGAAGTGCATGTACCCCATGCGGAGCCGGAGTTGTCTGAAAGGAACGCATTGTTGCCCTTGAGCTTGGGAAGGTTATCGCATGAGATATCCATGCATTCTTCGAGGGTATCCTTGAGCTTTCCGAGGTATGCACTCTTATTGTCCGTTCTGTCTACTGCCCTGTATGCGGAATAATATCTGAAGGGGAACTGCTTTCCTGTCTTCACGCCGGCTTTAAGCCTCTCCGAAACATCATCGAGGAGCTTTTCATCGGCACCGCACTCGTTAAGGATTCCTCTGAGGTTACGGAGAAGTGCCATGTGTCCCATATTTACCTTTTCAAGGATTTCTTCCCATGAAGAACCTTTGGAACGGAGATTTTCCCAAGTAAGTTCATTCTCACTGACCTCAACCTTACCGTTTTTCATAAGCTCGTTGACGACAGGGCTTGAAGCGTGGGAGAGTCTTACAGTGTCGATAAGCCCGATTCCGTGGGTGCGGTACTTCGCAACAGAGTATGAGGACATCTTCTCGATGTTTGCCTTCCATGCCCTCTTTAAGATGTTCGGGATGTTGTTCTTCTTTCCGTCATTCCTGTAAAGGTAGTAGGTTGCCTGACTGATTACATCATCAGCCCTTAACATCACCTTCTGCTCGTACTCATTAAAGAGTCCGGGGTTCGCCTTCGTGAACTTAACCCTGTCCTCGTGCATACCTGCACGAACCATTATAATCTGGGGATTAAGCCTCATATTGTATTCGTTGCGGAGAGTCACCGCCCAGTCAAGAACGCCCTTGAAGTCCTCTGAAAGTGCATCATCGATGACCTTCTCCATAACTTCAGAGGTTTTCATCCCCCTGAAAGCATTAAATCCGTCACAGAGATAGTCCTCGAACAGATTATTAGTCCTGAAAGTCCCGTCCTTTACTGACTTTTCCGCAAACTCACCGTCACGGTAATACTGGGGTTCTCCGAAGATGGAAGAAGCAGATACGAGCTTTAATGTGGTAAGTGCTCCTGTCCCGTAGGAAATACCGCCCATAAAGTTGATTTCTGCTCCTGCATCAGTGCCGTTTTCTTCATACTGTCCGCAGTCCCCGGCATACTTCTTTGCCTTTCTCATTTCCTCTAATGCTTTTGTCATTCCCATTATCATAGGTTTCTCCTTTACATAAAAATAGACAGGAACCTGTAAGCCCCTGCCTGAATTTATGAGCCATGAATATTGATATACGGTATATGCCTGTATGCCAATCTTATCATGAAGTAACCGTATGTCCCGCTATGGCTCCTGATTCCAATGTAAGGGCTGTGAATATCAGAGAACAGTGTTTTTGGGATTTGTTTCCAAGAAGGTAAATTTGAAGTAACTGTTCTCTCTGCTACAGCTCTGTAATCATTATAGCACAAAAACAGAATGTTGTATACCGTTAACTCATATTTTTTTGATATATTTGAAAAAAATTTTCCCCCTTCCTTACAGACCCGTATTTAACTATATATAGATGAAAGGAAGCTTCGAAGCAGGACTTCACAGAAAGGAGAAAGACTATGGATTTAGCACCGAAAGAAGCACAGGAAATAAGGGATATGATTCAGGCTCGTGCCGACAGGGACGGGATTACTTTCAATGAAGCAGTCAAGAGGATTGCAGATGAGATTAAGGAAATCGAAGCACTTGCCGAAAGAAAGGGAATTTCCTTTGATGAGGCAACCGATGAGATTATAAGGTTACAGAAAGACCCTGTTAAGACAGACGACTACAGGGATGGGGCAGAGAGACCTGACGGTTATGAGTTCTGTTTATACTAAGACCACAGGGCAATCCCAATACCCCAAAAAAAGAAAAAGAAGTAATCAAAAGAACCACTCCTTCCTTTTTCGGAAAAAGTGGTTCTTATTTTTATCAATGTCATTAAGTTATTTAGCCGTAAGGATACATTCACAATATTTATATTCTTTGGTTTTTGTTTATATGAGCTAATGGGGCTACTTTACCGTTTTTTCAATAAAGAACAGAGAATAACTCCCAATATCAGTCCGACTGCAAAACAGACAATAGGAAAAATTTCCATAGTCTGTGTAACGGGTTCGGATTTTTCATATTGTATCCGGACTTGGATTGGTGTGGGTTCAGGTGTAACCCTGTTGATATAATCACTGACATAATCTTCGTTAATCGTAACAGAATCAATCTGCATAATGCTTATTCTCCTTATCTATTTTACTGATTACGCTTGTCGTTATTGCACTTCTGACAGAGCATCTGCAGATTGTCGTCCACGGTACGCCCGCCCTTCGACCACGGTATGATATGGTCGCCCTGCATATCAGAAAATTCATACTGCGTATCGATGCCATGTGACATACAGAACATACACCTGTGTCCCTGCTTCTCATAAGCACGGAGCTTCTGGGCTTCCGTGAACGCACGGATGGAAAGGTGCTTCTCATCGTGCACTGTCCTGTCTGAAAGGATATACGGTACGATGCCTGCCTTCTTCGTGACATCATCATCCATTGTAAGCTTCTTTATATCGTCTTCAAGAGCGTTGCTGTTGTATGTCCTGTCGTGGTACAGGTTGTATAAGATGCCCCAGTCCTGACTGTCCGTGATACCCTTACGCTTTGCAGGGAACAGTGTCTTCGCCCAGTTGATTACTGTCTGGAAGTAAATCCATAAATCATTCGCATCCTTATCGTGCTGATGGATAGCCATATATCTCTGCCCCGACTCAAGCCTGTCACGGTCTGCAATCCATAAAAGCACCTTTTCAAGATAATCCTGCCTGATAGGATTACCCTTGATATATCCGTCTGCGAACTGTCCGGCTACACAGTTCCTCTTTGAGAAATAGTTCTTCGCATCGGCAAGCCAAGTGCCCGCATAAGTAGCATTCAGAAGCTCCTGATTCGTAAGTGTTTCGCCTGCAATATTGATTACCTTGAACCATTCAAGCTTTTCTTCCTCTGTACCCTCACAGATATAGATTGTAAGTTCGTAATCATTTATCTGCTGTTTCTCGGTATCGGTAAGGTTATGGAAGAACTTATCGTTGCCGTTAATCTTCACAGCGAAATCTCCGTTGAGATACTGTCCGAGGGAAATTGTTCTCTGCTGTCCGTCAAGGACTTCAAAGGCATCATCTGCAACCTTGCTCCAGTACATTACATTTAAGGGATAGCCTTTGCGTACAGTCTCGATAACAGCATCTCTCTGTTTGTCCTTATACACGAACTCTCTCTGGAATGCGGGTCTGATTGTGAGTTTACCGTCAAATCCGAAAACACCGCCATCACCATCATCTTTATAGCCTTTAGTAAGGTCGGCTACAGTAACCTTTGTTTCAGTTATTTTCATTCTGTTATTCCTTTCTTTTATGTCTGTTTTCTTTTTATTGCATAACCAATGCACATCAGGACAGCTATTGAAATTATATACATCACAATAATGTCAACCAATAACCGTTTTTGGTCTTCCGCACTTGCCGTAATAATTCCGGCACTTATACCTATAACAAAATCACGCAAGAGGTAAACGACATCCATTATGGTCTCTTTCCAACCTATATCTGATATACCATTGTATGTTTTACGGAATTTATTATACAGACAGGGATTGATACGGATATATTTCTTGTTCTTTTCAGTCTTAAACTGAAACAGATATCGAGTCTTTATCTGTATCTCCCTGCACTTTGCGAATAATTCCATATCAGTTACTTTCTGCCACTGATTCCGTTCCTTGAAATGTTCAAACATAGTAAAAAGGTCGCCGTCCTGTGAGAACAACAGCTCTTTTAACTGTGATTTTTCTGTATTCATTCATCAACCTCTTTTAACCGTTTTTACGAAGATACTCTTCGATACTCATAAGTTACAGGGAACTGACCTTCGGGGATACCTGCACCGCCGTCACCGTTGTCCGAATAATTTTTACAAAGGTCAGACACCTTTACTTTGGTTTCTGTAATCTGCATAATTGTTATTCTCCTTTATATGTACCTTTATATGTATTGTGTAATATCAAACGGATGGTTTGCAGAATAATCATTAAGCTCATCGACCACCTGAAGCATTCGTTCATACTGTTCTTTGGTTAATCGGAGTACATCCGTTTCCCGTTTAAGGTTACGACAAATCATAGATTTAGACTCATCATAATTTTGATGTATAAACCGTCTGTCCATATCTATGATATAACCGTATTTATACCCAAAATTCCAAATTTCAAAAATATCGTTAGGATGATTTTGAAAAAACTCATCAATTTTGTTCTTCATATCAGGTCTGTCGAAAATAATATGGTCATAAATAATATTTAACATATTGTCATCTTTAGGACGATTATCCCAAAATGAATGATATGTTTTTGATACATCATTTGATATTTGGCTAAAGACTTCTGAAGGTATCAACATATCATTAAACAAAGTAATGTTGATAAATTCATGGCGGTTGAAAAGCATATTATGTGCAGTATCAAACATATCTTCACATAAGCGTTTAATTGGAATAAAGACAATATCTCCAATACTCATCGCATTATCTGATTCGATAAAATAAAACTTATTTTTATCAGACATCAGTATTCCTTCATGAGTTACTTGATTTCGCAATTCATAGAGATTATCACAGAATGCATCTATCGTCATTGCACTGCTGTAAATATCTGCAAAATGAGAATGATGCTTTCTTAACCATGCTTTATACATGTTTGCATCCCAAGTTTTACCATTGGAACGATAAAATTTTCCATCTTCACATTTTCCTGTATTCTCAGGGGTTTGCGGAAAATCTATCCGAGAACAAACGCTGGGAATCTGCAAAGCAAAGAGTAAACAGGAAATATCGTGCGGATTAGTCTGTAGTTTATTACGATACTCCTGAATTAAATCAAGCATTTCTATATCAAGCACCTACTTTCTTACGGATGAGGATACGCTCGTAAACCTTTGCACCGTTAACTGTTCCGTTACTTAATTTTCCAACAATCTCAAACTGTTCGGGATTATATTTCGTAAAGAATGTAATAGGGACTCCAATCACTTTATCTATATCTACGGGTATATTTGCTACTTTTGAGCAATCTATGGCATCGTAATTGTCATATTCGGGAAATTCTTCGGAATTATAGTTTTTCCAAAGTAATATCTTTTCATGGCGTTTAGCTAAATCTATGTTAGTAAGCCAAATAGTATTGCCTAAACTACGCCATTTCTGACCCGTTTCATCAACCCAGTAACGAGTTTTATGTGGCTCACTATTGGCAGGAACCCTAAATGCCATGTCTCCGTCGTTTGCTCCGAGCCAGACCTGATTGTTCTGGAATAACGGAAAGATTTCTTTATATTTCACTGCATTAAGAGTTCCGATAATAAGAAACTTCTTCTCATGCTCCATCAGAATAGCCACATACTCACGGAACAGGCTGAACGGGGGATTTGTTACCACAATATCTGCCTCATCGAGAAGGTCAAGGCACTCCTTATTACGGAAGTCACCGTTGCCCTCAAGCGGAGTCTTTACACCAACCTCAATATCATTATCGTTTCCACCTGTATACTCCATTTTGTAGGTAGGTTCTGTCTTATCATAGTGAGTAGAAATAAGTTTCTTTAAGCCGAGGGTAGAGAAGTTCAGGTGGAAGTATTTCCAGAATGCTGACCATGTAGGGTCATCACAGTTACAGAAGACTACCTTCCCTTTGAAATGTTCTTTATAATGCATCAGTTCCTTTGATACATCAGAGAGCTGTGTATAGAATTCATCGTTTTTCTCAGTTTTTGCCTTATGCAGATTGCTGTTCTTCATCATAAAAATACCTGTCCTTTCCATATAAAAATGGTTAAAAACAGGTATTTTTCTTTATTCCATAAGCCCTATGCCGAAGTCAGAGAAGTCCATCTGCTTAAAGCAGGGTTCTTCCTTCTTCTTCCGTTTATCAGGCACGGGTGCAGTAATCCTTCCGTATATCCTGTCCTCTGAAAGCTTAAAGTATTCCTCTTCAAGCTCCATTCCTATGAATTTCCGCTTAAGGTTCTTACAGGCTACCCCTGTGGTGCCGGAACCCATGAACGGGTCAAGGACTGTATCGCCTTCCCTTGAAGAGTTCCTCACGAGGGTTTCGATTATGCCGAGGGGCTTTATCGTAGGGTGCCCGTATGCCTTTCTGTCCCTCTGGTTTATGGGCTGAAGAAAAACTGTCTTCGCATCCTCATAGCACCCCGGCTGACAGTACCCGCCCTTGCGGAAGTAGAGGCAGTATTCCTTGTCTGTCAGGTACTTGTTGTTGAAGGTAGGGAGTGCATTCGTCTTCTGCCATACAAGGATATCGAATCCGCACTTCTTCTGATTCACGAAGTAGTCAAGATATCCCGTTATCTGTGCTTTGTTGCACCATATGTATATGTTCGGTTTCTTCATGACACGGAACATCCCGTCAAGTACCTTCTGATTGAAGCCCTTATCAAGGTTCCTGTCCCTTATCTCGTTGTTGATGCCCTGCATCGAGCGGGCAAGCTCTGATTTACCGCCCGGTCTCGTATTTGCTATCAGATACGGCGGGTCAGTCACTATAAGGTCAACTGACCTGTCGGGTATGTCCTTCAGATGCACAAGGCAGTCGCCCTGTAAAAGCGTAATATCATCCATCCTGTTACCTTCCTTTCATCTATCTATGGTTAAGAAAAAGGACTGAAATGAATCAGTCCTTTTTTTATCGCTGATTGGATTACTTCCACCCGTAATCATCGTCCCTGTCGAAGGGGTTATCCATATCCTCGGTGACGGGCTTCCACTTGTCATCAAGGGACGGTGTATGAACCTTCTTTGATACATCCCAGTACTCTGCTTCGGACTTGCCGTTCATATTGAGCCTGCGGAGTTCATCAACGAGGAGCCTTTCCGCACGGGTCTGTACCTTAATCTCTGCGATTACCGTACCGTCCTTTTCTATGAGGTTTACCATAACGAGCCTCCCTTACATATACGACCTGATGGCTTCGGAGAGCTGATTGAGGCTACTGCGGTAGTCTGAAGCCGATACCGATACGGAAGTGGTATACCTTTCGTCACCATGGTAACGGTACTTGACATGGGTGTTGGTCTCCTCTGCCTTCACGAAACCGAAGGCTTCAAGTGCCTTTCCTATATTACCGTCTTCCGATGAAAGCCTGTCCTTTATATCCTTACGCATCTGCTCGTGGAGTGAACCGTAACGGTTTGCAGTAAGGATGTCCGAAAGGACATCATTTTTCCTTGAGTTCTCTGCGGTGCGGTCTTTAAGTTCACCTGCTACCGCTTCAAGTACATAATCCTTAACCTCATCGGTAAAAAGGTCATTCTCATCGCCATAGATAAGAAGGCATCTGCCTGTCTTTCCGTTAAGCCCTGCCTTTAAGGATTCCACCGTACCTTTAAGCTTCATGTTTTCCTCGGTGAGCCTTGCAATCTTTTCCTTCAGTTCCTTTTCACCTGCCTCATACAGACCATTGACCCCGATAAGCTCTTCCACATCCCTCTCAAGGTCTTTTACCCTGTCCATATACTTCTCTTTTTCCTCTGCTTCGGTATCTGCCCGGTCTGAATATTCCCTGATTGCATTGCCGAAGCTGGCAATCTTCTCGTTCTTTTCCAGAACCGTTGCCGACAGTGAGCTGTTGATTTCCGTAAGCTTCCTGTTCTCTGCCCTGAGGCTGTCAAGCTCTTCCTTCAGTTCCGTGATTCCTGTCACATCTTCAGGGCTCCCTACCTTGAGTGAACCGTCATTCCCGATATAAAGGTTCGCACCTTGATTTAAGGTAATACTGATATCCATAAATGAATCTCCTTTCTTCTGATACTCTTATTATATCATAAAAATGTACGAATGTATACAGTTAAGCATGGTTAACTGTATACAGGATACCTGTTTTTAACTATAATATACATGAAGAGTGAAGTACTCGTGTATATATGCTGAAAAGAGGTAAAAATTTATGGAAGATAACGGTCTTATGACCATAGAGGAAATGAAGAGGTACGAGTGGTCTCTGTCA
>JAZQND010000146.1:0-7610 GCA_045627145.1 Ruminococcus sp.
TGCTCTTTGCAGGCTTCATATCCTTCATCCTCTCCTTCTTCAGCGACCCTGATGTCGAGGATACGGTAATGTATAAGATGTACGAAAGGCTCTGTGACGAAGAGGACGACTGGATGGAGCAGGGCACTGACCCCGAGAAGATGTGGAAACAGCGTTTCGACATGAAATACGGGAGCATAAATGACGGGAACTTCATGTCACTTCCGGAATACTGCGACTACCTTACCGAGCACAACAGCATAAAGACACCTGAAGGAACGAGTGCCACGATATATACGACAGGCGAAGGAAGAAAGATGAAGATGTACATAAACCCCTTCGGCTTCGAGGTAACGGATGAAACGGCAGAGGATTCCTTGAAGGAGATAGAGGGCTATGACGGTACGGATAACAAATGGAACATATCCCCGTATGGGACTTCAGACCACACGGAGAACATAAAGGACATACTCTGCATGACGGATGTGATGTTCCAGTTCGATACGGGTGACATATCAGACGACTGGCTCAAACAGTCAATGGGTGACGGCTGGTTCGTATTCGAGTTCAAGGACTTCGGTAACGGTGTAAGGAACCTGTTCAAGAGGATAGGTGCATGGTTCTCGGGCGAGGAATACAATGAGGAAAAGGAGCTTGAGACCTCAAGCTACGGTACGGTAAAGGCGTACTGCTTAAGCCTTTTCGATGCCTCGCATCAGGAAGCGGTAGAACTCCTTCCCGTAATCCTTCCTGTTACGGATAAGGACGAGCAGACAGGCTACTGCCCTGAAGCCTACGGGTGTACAGAGGTAGAGGCACTTGCCTGTGCCACTGACGGTACGGAGGACTACTGTACCCTCCTCGGTGCGGACGGGAACTACCACAGGGTAGCGAATGTCCATTTCAAGGATGAGGATGACAGGTGTATAAGCTATACCTACACATCTGACGAAGACACCTACAATAAGATACGGAAGTCTGACTGCTGGGAAGAGAAGGAAGGCGAAAAGTCGAAGACTGAATCAGGAAGCCAGCCTTCAGGACTCAAGGATTTCAATGAGACGGGAAAAAGCACTTCCTCAAAGACCACGACCTATGAATATACCTATGAGGACGAGGTCTTCACAAGGACGAAGATAGTGAAATGGTATGAAACCCATTACTATGACTATACGGCAGAGATAAAAACCCCCATCCTCGAAGAGAGGACTGCACCGAATGGCATGAAATACAATGTGGTCACGGGCTACGATGAGAAGGAAGAGCCTGCAACAGGCACATACTACATCGACTTCGAGGAAAGGACACCTGTAACCTACACGCATAAATGCGAGGCAGAGCACGAAGGCACATTCTGCGGTGGGCATGTATCGGTCAAGGTCAACGGCTATGTATGGAGCTTCCCTTCATATATGTGCGAGAACGAGGAACTGGACGAGGATGAGGTTCATAAGGTGGATAAGATAGATACCACGATAGCCTTTAAGGATGCCATGCTCAAGTCCGGAGAGAACCTTGCGGTAGGAGAAGACGGCTTATGGTCGGACGAGTCCTTCCCCGAGGACTCGAACAGGGAGAATATCGAGAAGAATGTAATGTCCTGTGAGGATATCTTCGATGTATCACTGCTCATCAAGTACGGCAAGAACATCTTCCCTGTGCATAATGACTGGAAGAAATACGAATCTTGGTCATTCGACAACATAAACCTTGCGATGTTGAGGTATCAGCAGGACTGGAACGATGTGTACGAATTCGACATAGAAACGAACTACGGAACGAAGAAGCTTACGCCGAAGGACAAGACGATGATACTCGAAGGGCTCGAAGCCCATTACGGTGAGCTTTCGGAGGACAGGAAGAGTGCAGTCCTGCTTGCACTCGATGCAGTCGGTAACGGTTCCTACAGCATGGAGCATCACGCCCATGCATACCTCACGGATATATGTCCGGTAACGGGGCATATGTGCAAGACTACGGACTGTTCGGGCTTCGCCTCATATATCTATATGTGGTTCGATAAGCTTGACTACTGCTGTGCAACGGACGGGCTCGTATCCGGTGCATCGCATTTCAGTAGCTGGGATGCGTTAAAGCCTGCGGATATGCTCATCCACTGGTCAGGACAGACCTCTTCGCAGGCACAGGCGAATGGCGGGTCAGGCTCCCACGCACTTATCTTCATAGGCTTCGTGGACAGCGACATAGAGCTCTCAACGGGAATCACGATACATCCGGGTAATCCCGTGACGGTTGACTGCCTACAGCTCTACCACAGCGGAATCATAGACGACTTCAGGGAGAACTTCGACTGCGGTGCAGGAAACATCTATTTAAGGCACACAGGCAATGACAGTCCCTATATACAGGCTTCTTATATACTGAATCCCGATTCGATGCTCTATGTAAGGAAGTTCGAGTAAGGAATGCAGGGATAAGGGATATGGCATATATCCCTTTCCCGTTTTTAACTATATAAAGATGGATGATATATCCACTGATTAAGAAAAAAAGGAAGGTATACGGATGCAGTTGAAATTATTTGAAGAAATAGAGAACAGGCAGTACATAAGCAAGCTGTTCTTCGTAGTGAACGACATCATCCCCACAGGCGATACGAAGGAATGCGTAAAGGAGGTTGATGGGGTGACGGTCACGAAGAAGCTTGCTTCGGGATATGGAATCAACCTGTATGAGGAAGAGAGCCTGTTCAACAGATGCAAGAATGTAAGGGTCTTCACGAGGGAGATAGACCTTGCACTCCTTTCAGGTGACAGGGAGATGTTCCTGTACGCTTCGAAGAACGGCGAGGATGTGGAGATACACCAGATTAGGGTAGTGGATAAATATGTCTACATATCCGATAAGGAAGTCGCCTCACCCAAACCCCTTAACGAAGGCGAGGGGTATACGGACGAATATTTCGTGAACCTCAAGGAATATGTGCTTACGGACAGGTCAGAGTTTGACGGGTTCCTCATTGAATATGATAAGGAGGCAAAGGTCTTCAGGCTCGTATATGGGGACGAGGAGCTTGTAAGGATAGATAACGCACAGAAGGCGTATTCCTATCCCTATGTCCTCTATCTCCTTAATAAGCTTGCAGATAAGGAGCCTTCCTGCGGTTTTGAGACCAACCTCCGTATCTCAAGGATAAGGAATATCACACAGTAATCCGTTAACTGTATACAGGCGACAGGAAGTGTGTTATAATATAATCAAGAACACAAGATATGGTGTTTATTGTAAAATACCATTAAGCACATGGCAAAGGAGAATACATTATGAAGAGATTAAGGAAAGTTCTGGTAACACTGTGTATGGCACTTGCACTCATCGGTATGACAGGCATGTTCAAGCCTGTAGAAACGCAGGCTGCGACCACGCTCACAAAGACAAAGGTAAAGAACTCGTCTTTTACCTTTACCGAAGGTGCGAAGAAGAAAAAGATTAAGTTCAAGTACCTTCCTTCGGGAGCTACGAAGACCTTCAAATCAAGCAATAAGAAGGTAGCGAAGGTAACGAAGTACGGAAACATCTATCCGAAGGGAGCAGGCTCGTGTACCATTACCTGTACCCTGAAGTACAACGGCAAGACAAAGAAACTCAAGGTCTATGTAATAGTAAATGAAGCAGAAAAGGTCACGACAATGCCACTGGCACCTGAATACAATCTCGGAAAGCTCTGGGAGCAGGAAAAGAAGGATGGTAAGGTTGACATTCAGGAAATCAATGCCAACTTCGGGGACATAATCTATGTCGGACAGTATTTTGGCGGTATATTCGGTTTCAAAAGCGATACTGCAGACAATGTGTATGTGAATTATACCCTTGAGGAACTGGGAGAATTCTGGGACATCGAAATGAATGAAAACTATATGGAAGGCATCAGAAAGGCAGGTTACAGTATCATATCTACGAATACGATAAATTACGGTACCGTGGATATGTCAGGATGCTTCCGTGAAATCTTAGCCGAGTATTATGTCGGAAATCAGAAATACGTAGATACAGCATATTATTACGAATGTGTACAGCCGGGAACCTTCTATCTGTTCTATCCTGCGGCAGGCGGGCATTATCAGAAGATTACCGTTTCAGACAAAACATCTGAAGGTATCAAGGCAAGCCTCTGCAAAACATCATATGATGGAAGATATGGGGAATGGGCTAATATTGATTGTGCAAAATATCTGACAGCAAAAACATATATTTATGAATATAAGAACGGAAGCTTCGTAAAGACAAAGAAAACCATTGCGAAAGGTACGAAGATATTCGTTCAGGGCACCTGCAATGGTTATGCACGGGTGTACTGGGATGGTGATTACGGTTACAAATGTAAGAATGTAGGCATAATTCCTGCAGATTCATATGCTCGGATGCCTCTTACAAAAGCACCTTCATTGGAAATGCTGAAAAAAATGTGTACTGTTTCAGGTACCGTTAAGACAGAATATATAAAAGAACTCGGATGGGGCGATGAAAACGGATTCTATGATGGTATAGGCATAATTCATGAATGCGACGGGAATGGCACAAAGTGGGTTTATTTCAGACTGCCTGAAGGATTTATTTACAATAAAACGTATGCGAAACTATTTTATAAAAACGATTCATCAATGAAAGTTTTTTATATCAAGTCGCAATGCGTGGAAGCACATTATGCATGCATACATTCTACCGGTGGTACATATTCTATATACTATAAGTCTGATAAAGATATAGAAGGCTGACTGAGATGACACAATCCTAACGAAGGAGTCCTGTCCTTAAGGGACAGGTTCTTCAGGGAGACAGACAGGGATGTAAAGGTGACGCAGGACGGTGAAGACTGATAACAGAAGCATCAGATACCCTGCTTCCGTAAAGGAGGCGGGGTATTTTTGTGTCCTTCTGTAAAAAACCTGTTTTTAACCAAATATAAACCGAAAGGACACGGAAGGCAGTGGAAGCCTTCAGAAAAGAGGTAACGGAATGAAAGATAATAAAGGAACCATAAACATCATTGCATCTATTTCCATCGTGTGCGTGATGGCAGTAGTACTCATTGTGATAGTGCTGGGCAGTAAGGGAAAGCCGGAAGACGATACAGGAACAGGCACTTCTGCAGTAACCCCTACGGAAGCACCCGTGAGCACCCCTACGGCAGTGCCTACGGAAGCACCTGTAGCTACGCCTACATCCACACCCATTCCTACACCTACGGAAGTACCCGTGAAGGTGGAATACGGAGAGGATGGTATCACGGTAACAGAGGACGGGCTTGAAAGGCATTATCACTATGATGACCTTGAGCCTGAAGAGATTGAAGACCTTATCGGCTACGGGGTTACGGAGGATGAACTCGGAAAGCACGGTATCACACCCACGCCGGAGCCTACCCCTACACCGGGGCTCAAGGCAGGCGACCTCATGACGGATGATGAGAATGGTCTTACGGGCATAGTGGTGCCTGCTGATGATTATAAGGGCATCTATACGGATGACGAGGGCAACCGTCAGGTAATGGTTCCCGAAGGCTTCACATCGGATGATGAAACGGTGTACTACGATGAAGACGGCAAGCCCATAAGCACATATTTTCAGGCAGTTTCGGCACAGATGGCAGACATCATGACCTACAACGACTACGACAGATGGCTTGCGGGGAATACGAGGTATCAGATAGAGCAGTTGCTCATCTACTACGGCTATTCGAAAGCCGAGATAGAATGGGCTCTCCGTGACTATGACAAGACCCCCGAAGAAGAGACTGCAATGCTCGTCCAGTGGGCTATGTTCGCAGGCATTGCTTCAAAGGACACCATCGAGGACTATGTAAAGGACAGGGGCGGTGACCCTTCACTCATCGACTGGTCTATGGTAGACGATGACAGTGCACTAAAGAACTTCGTACATAACCTCCAGCTCGACATTCCTAATGTCACCTTCGAGGATGTGAAGGAATTTGCAAGGACTGTAGGCGGTTTCACAGACCTTACGGGAATAGAAGACTATTACAGTTACGACATCTACAATGCGAATAAATAGCAGGAAGGAGTTTAAATGAAGGATTTTCTTAATAAGAATCTCAAATGGATTATCCTTTCAGCCTGTATCCTTGCAGGGGCGTTTGCCCTTGGCGGGATAGTGAATACGAGATACGCACTCTCACTCCCTACGAAAGCAAAGCGTGAGGAGCTGAAGAACCCTATCACAGGGGAATATCCTTCAGTAACGGAACCTACGGTAACGGACTGTATCATAGGCATACTGACGGACGGCGTAGCTCCTTCAAATTCAAGGGAGAACGGATATAAGGTGGAGCCGGGGAACTTCTGCTTCTATCTGACACCCTTCTATCCTTCCGTATTCTTCCCCGTATTCCTTACCGTAATCAGCATAGCGGGAGTGACGGTACTGCTTATCGTCACCGGCAATCAGGCGAAGAAGGCACGGAGGGAAGGTCATGAGCACGGCAAGAAGAGGATTGCCACTCCACGGGACTATAAGGAATTCGATAAGAAATACGGCGACCCCGAAGGTGATACCATAAGGTTCTCGGAGCGTGTGGCGATGTCAATGGACAACAAGAAGACGAACCGTACCACGAATACGCTCGTAATAGGCGGTACGGGTACAGGTAAGACCTTCCGTTACATCAAGCCCAACATAGCCAACTTCAACTGTTCAAGGGTAATCACAGACCCTTCGGGCGATATCTTCCATTCCTTCGCTCCTGCACTCATCAAGGCAGGAAAGACGGTATATCTGTTCAATATCAAGGATTTTTCACTGTCGAACCATTATAACCCCCTCTTAAATGTATATGACGGTGACGGCAATATTGATAACCAGAAGGTGGATATCCTTGTTGACCTTTATATGGACAACGCCTCCGAGGGCAACGCACAGGGCGGGAATGACCCGTTCTGGCCGAAGTCCGAGAAGGCGTTCCTGACAGGCGTTATCTATTATGTCCTTGAGAACGATGACATCCCGAAGGAGGACAAGTGCTTCCACACAGTCCTTGAGAAGGTTCAGCTCGCAAGGGCAGAAGGGAATGCAAGGGGCGATTCAACCACGCTTCTCACGAAGGAAATCCGTGAGTGGCAGTCGAGGATGGAAGCAGAGGGCAGGTCTATCATGACACCCCTCTATTACGACACCTTCCTCATCGCACCGGAAAAGACGGCGAATACAATCCTCATCACCACGGCAGTAGACCTTCAGCTCTTCAGCAACCCTGCCGTAGACAGGATTACGAGATACAATGTGAAATACCCTGACCTCAACATCAACCTTGACGATATCGTACAGACAGAGAGCTATCTCTTCCTGTCGATACCGCAGGATAACAAGGCTTATAACTTCCTCATAGCAATGATTTATTCACAGCTCTTCTCAAGGATGTATGTCCTCGGCGAATCCATACTGAGTGATAAATGGGTTCTCTGCAGGAAGCTCGGCTTCCCCATGTTCAACTGCTTCGATGAGAAAGAGGATGCGTTAGCCTTCCAGAACGAAGTAACGGAGGACAACATAGTTGAGCTTCCTTACATAAACGGCACAAGCATCTACTACCTTGTATGGAAGAACAGGGTATGGAAGAAGACCTTCCTGAAGGAGCCTATGCTTGAGCTGATAAA
>JAZQND010000147.1:0-9291 GCA_045627145.1 Ruminococcus sp.
CAAAACGGGTTTTTAGAGGTACCCATAATTATTGTACCACAAACGCACAATTTTGTCAATGATTAATGATGCCTTAAAAATTTCAGCCGTTTATCAGAAATAAGAGAAGATGGTTCAAAAAATGAACCATCTTTCTTATTCCTCATATTCATTTACTCTTTCGCAAAATACCAGATATCTCTGATTATTAATTCCGTATGGGTGACAGGTATATAATGTGACAAGGTCTTTTCCTGGTTGTATCAATATTGATTTAACGTCATTAATAGGTATTATTTGGGTTTTGATTACTTTGTATTTCATTTTATACCAGAAATTCTTGATATAGATCACATCACCTGTTTCAAGCTTTTCAACATATCTTAGAAAATCTGCACCGTCATAACCTCTGTGTGCTGCAATAACACAATTTGTATTTTCGCCGCCTATCGGGTATGAGGTTTTTGTAAGATGACCGCAGCCTTTTGCCATTTTTTCGTCGCTTGAACCAAGAAAAATGGCAAGTTTGAGACCTAATTTTTCTATTTCAAGAGTTCCGATAGAATCGCTGTAAACACCGTAATCAGTAAGTCTTATTTCGGGATATTTATAATCGGATGGTGCTTTCAGTTCTGATTGGTTGGAAAAATACAGCTCATAATTTCTTTTTCTCATGTAAGCATAAAGTTCATCAAGGTAAGGCTGAGTGTCGTTTGCTTTACCGTAAAGAACACCTTCCTTGACATAGCCTTCATTTTCCTTATAAACCGGAGGAATATTGCCGTTTATATCAGGAATAGCTTCATCAAGAAAAGAATTTCGTTCTCTTTCAAATTCATCAACCGCTTTGTCTGCATTATGATTTATTCTGAAACGATTGACTATTGGATAAAGAAATATGCATAATCCTGCAAGAAAAATCAGTACAAAAATAAATATTAAAACATTTCGTTTGGTAAGCTTTTTTTTCTTATATTCATTCATGATCAGTATTTTTCCTTTTTTTATGTATTTTAACTGATATTGCGGCAATAATTGCTGTTATAGGTATTAAAGGCAATAGCAGATATTTTTTATAAACAGTTCTTTTCTTAAAAGTACACCTGATTTTTTGTGGCAATGAAAGCTTAGGCTTAGGCTTACAGGTGCTTAGTTCACTGCCTTCGACACGTTTCCCACGGATAAGAAGTCTGAATGAATTTATGCCGTAAGGAGTGCAGGTCAGAAGGGTTGCATAGTCTTCGTTAGGGATAATATTGATATACTGCATTTCATGTGGTTCAACGACATTTATGCTGTCAACTCTGTAAACCAGCTTATTATCAAGACAATAGATATAAAAGAGGTCATCTTTAGTTATAAGGTCAAGGTCTTTGAACATATCCATGCCCTTATAGCCGCAGTGAGCAGTAATGACGGTATGTGTGTCTTTTCCGCCTACAGGGTAAGAAGTAGAAGAAAGATGGGCTGCACCTTTTTCGAGGTGTTCGTCAGTTACGCCTTCATAAACGGGAAGTTTGATTTTTAAAGACGGCACTTCAACATAAGCGATGACGCCGTTTTCATCAGACGTTGTTTCGGGAAGCTTGATATATTTCTGTTTGTCCTGTGGTTCCTGCAGATTCTGATTAAATTCCGAGATACTCTTTTTTATATCATTAAATTCTTTTTCAGAAAGCTCTGAAATATGTTTAGTATAAACATCAATGTATTTAGCATTATGCCGCTGTGAATAGAGATCCACAGCGGCAGGATACATAAATATACCAATGCTTATCAAAACAAGTAATAATATGACTTGTTTTTTAATTTTCATAGTGTTTAATTAGTTATTGTTTTCTTCCTTCTTCTTTTTTGAAAGAACGATTATGAAGAATGCAGCTCCGCCCATGAGAACAATACCGATAAGTGTGTAAACTATAGTAGCTGTTGTTCCTGTGAATGGAAGGTCAAATGCTGTGTCCTTCTTTGTATTTACAAATGTAACAGATGGTGAAGTTGTATTATCATCATCAATTGTAAAATTCCGTATTGTTGTATCAAGGTCATAATCAGTAGGAGCTGTAATTTGCTTTACATAATATGTACCAGGAGCAAGGTCTGTTATTTCGTCGGCAGTTGTAAATGTTGTTTTTCCATTGGCTGTAACTTTTTCTGTACATTTTTCATCTGCATAGATTTCAAATTCGCCGCCTGTAAGAGGTTCATCTTTATCATTAGTGTTTAAAATCTTTGCAACATCTACATTGTTGAAAGGAGCATCTTCTGAATCATCTCCTTTTTCTGCAGGATAATCGTCATCAGGATCAGGGATATCAGGAATCTCCGGTTCTTTTCCTTCCGGATCGTAAGCATATTTATAATCTATTGAAGCTGAGTTAGATGGTTTATAGTTTGCTAAATCCTCTGTTTTTGTTGGCTTTGCAGCAGGCTTTGCAGTTACAGTAACAACGATTGAATCACCATTTAATTTTTTCAAACCGGCTTCGGTTAATTCTATTACTATTGTTCCTGTTGTTGTTGTATCTAAGGTGTAATCAGTCCCTTTGGTTAAAGTTGTCTCACCAACATTTACTGAAGCAATTGTAACACCTGTTAAATCTTTGTATGTATCAGTGATTACATATTCAAGCAAGTTTTCTGTTTTGGTTGGAAGGTCTGCGGTAATTTCCCATGTAAGTGTACCGTCTGTGCTTGCTTTTTGAATGAGTTCCTTTTTAACTGTAAGTTCTTTATCATTTGTAGCATCAACAGCAACCTGGATTCCATTTGTATCATCATCATCGACATCATCGTCAGAAGATATTGTAAAACTAATAGGTGTCTGGTCAAGGAGATAGCTTTTTGATACATCACTTTCTGTATATGTAGGAGCTGTTTCTTCAACGAAATAATATGTTCCGTAAGGAAGAGAATCTATTGTAAATGTTCCATCATCAGTGGTTTTGTATAATTTCTTTTCACCTGCCGTTAATGAGTCATCAGCTGCTGCCTCTGTTGATGTTACCTTTGCTGAAACGTAGCCATTTGGTGTTTCATACCAAAGTGAAAATTCTGCACCAGAGAGAGTTGTCGTATCATCTGATGCATCAAGTTTTGTAAGTGTTACAGATCCCAAACCTGATGATACTGTCTTTGGATAAACATAAACATCATTTGTTAATTTACCGTTACCGTTAGTCATTGGAAGTTTAACATTAAATTGTCCAACGCCTTCAATATTTTCATTTGCATTTTCATATATTGGAACTACAACATATTCACCGTCAGCAAGATTGGAAAATGTTGTAACACCACTGTTATGTGACATACCATCAGTAGCAGTACCAGTAGTATCATACAAAGGTTCTGGTGTACCAGTTGATGCGTTTATTTTATAAAGCTTATAGTTTACACTTTCGTCTGCTGCCCAACCTTCTTCTGTTCCTAATTTATAAGAAGTTTTTCCGGTATCATCAAGCTTATAACCGCCGCCAGAACCCTTTTCCTCGGCTTCTTTGTATAAATCTTCACCGCCTGTATAATCATAAATTGTAATTTTTCCTGTTGGGTTTGTATCTGCTGCAAAAACAGAAGATGTAAGCGGCAGAGAGAGTGAAGCGAGCATTAAAGCTGAAAGAGTTGCTGATGTGACTTTTTTCATAGTTTTTTTCATAATTATTCCTCCTGATTTTTTAATACTTGTACATTGTCTGATTTTTTATCTAATATAAACCAAATAAAAGCAACAGACAAAAACAGCATTGATGATAAATAAATTGTCAAATTAGACTTACCTCCTGCAAACGGCAGTTCGTGAGGTTTTTCAATAAATGCATTCTGATTTATTTTTTTATTTACGTCTGTAAACTCAAATGACAAGTCTTCGCTGTTTGTAATCACTGAATTTAAAGGATCGCCTAAAAGGACTGCTCTGTATTGTACACCTACTTCAAATCCAATGTATTCGTCTGTCCATTCAATTGTTCCGTTAATATTGTCTTTTTCAGAACCAATAACATCTTTCCATTCTTCATCTTCATATTTCTGAATCATAAAAGTTCCGCCTGTAATTTTGTTCGGAGATGTTCCCAAATTTACAAGGTTCTCCATTCGTTCATCGTATACATTCAGTGTATAGAAAAGAGTTGGTTCTGATATTGCATCATCGTCAACGTAGACTAATGTTACCTCAATGTTTTTATCATAAATTTCAACTACAAGGTTTTCTTCACTTTCTGAACTGAGTTTATAGCCTTCTATAGTCGGCGGTTTTATCTCATAGGACGTATCAGGCTTTAATTTTGTGATTACTTCCTGAGCTGCCGCCTCTTGGTTGGCTTTATCTTTATCTTTTATGTTTGCTGCGTATTTGTAGTTGACGGTAAGAGTATAGGTTTCTTTGTCTCTGTAATGTGCATACAGTGTAAGTGCAGCTTCATTGACTTTCATATCAGCTGTTACCTTTACTCCTCCGTCTTCTGATGTATACCATCCGATAAATTCTTTTTCAAGACTTTGCGGAATGATTACACCTGGAAGATTTTCAAATGAAGTGGTATTGTCATCGTTAACTTTAAGACCGTAGATATTATTGATGATAACTTTTCTTGAAGTTTCTCCTGCTGTGATTTTTTCTATATCTGCTGCAACCTCTGTTGGAACATTTGTAAGTTGATCTGTATTGAGATTAAAAGTTACTTCTGTTGTGTTAAGTATTTCGGTGTAGTAAACGTCGTAAACTGCACCTTTATCAAGTGCAAGCGTTACATTTGTTCCGGATGTTGGAAGAGTTAATTCTTCAGTAGTTTCGCCTTTGGTTTTAAGAATTTTGGTAATATGATACTTCTTTGAGTCTTCTGTACGAGTTATTTCCAAATCTAAAGTTTTTGCTGATTCACTTGTTTCGTTATCTGAAGCTAAAATATTATTTAAAGGATCGCTATAGTAATATCTTATATTGATTTTATCTGCTTCGATTGGTGAGTATATTATTTCCATAATTGTATCTTCCGCAGGCATTATTCCTGATACTACAGAAGGTTCTGCAATAAATCCGTCAATTTCATCCGCTTCAAAACTGAAAGGTATATCTGCATAGAGCTTTGCAGTTTTAACTTCAAATGGTTCTTCTTCATCTTTATATCTGAAATTTACTGTGAGGGTGTATTTTTTATCTATGAATTTACCTGTAACATATACATCACTGTCGCTCATAACATAGTGACCATCTTTGTATTCTGTTTCGCCCCAATCCCATTCGTAGTCAGCTTTATTTGGAGCAAGATATTCATTGTCAGGGCTGTATTCCGGAACCTTGCCGTCTATTACAGCATTCAGTGTATATCCGCTGCCGTTATTATCATCAGTGAATGAAATCTGTGTTACCTTGCCTATTTGTTTGTCATAGTATTCGTAAGTATAGATGACATTATAACTTTTCTGAACTCCGACAGCACTTATCTCTATATTATCTGTAATGCTGTTTTTGGGTAAAGTAATTTCACCGTTTGCTTTAGTATAGGTGAAATCAGTTCCCTGTTCCAGTTCTTCATCGCCACATTTTATTGTTATGTCTTCCGGAAGAGAATAGCCCTTATCTGCGACAAGCTGTATTCTGTAATCGCCTGAACTGTCTTTGAAGTATTGGTATGTATCTTCGTTTTCAAAGGTTTCGCTTCCTGTATTGGCTGTGATGTTTTCAAAATCAAAAGATATTTCATAATAAACTGTGATATCGGAAGAAACTGATTTTGAAATTGGTTCAGCAATTGGTATGACTGTTGCTTTTTGTGGATCTGCTCTTGGTTGGATAATTGCTGATACGATAACATTTTCAGATTTTTCTATAGTAAATGGGAAACTTGCACCGTCAGTGGCAAAATAAGCTTTTGCAAAGGTTGAATCCCAGCCTGAAATTGCTTCGTTTTCATCTATTTGATCTAAATCAATCTCTATTATAGCGTCTTGTTGTATTTCTTCTCCGTATTTAGCAAGTTTTGGTGTTATAGCTGTTAGTTTGACAGCTTCAAGTGCTGCTTGTGGTATTGCGACATTTGCGTAATCTGTGTAGTCAATTTCGTCCATTATAATTGGGCTTATAGAATAATTATTGGTTATCTTAACATTATCATTAGTTGGATTTGCAAGAACAGGAACGTCATTACCGCCGAGGAAATTATCCTTTGGCTTGAGTTTAACGTCAAGAGTACAGGCAATACTGCTTAAATCTGCTGAAAGAGAGCCATTGCTGTTAATTATGTTACTTGATGAAATAGTTGGAGAATATTCTGCTGTAACTGTTTGTTTGTCTATTTTTGTAGTACCGCCTGTAACACCTTCAATTGTAAAATAATTTGAGAATGTTTCGGAAATGGTAATACCTTGCATGAAAGTGTTTATTTCAGAGGCTAATATGGCTTCTTGGTTTTTAGGGATTCTATGCATATATACTGCACCATTACTTCCATTAGGATTAGTTGATGAAGTTTGGTTTGATATTATGCTGTTTTGTTCGCTGGTGAATGCAACATCGGAATAGTTTTTGAAGTTTGAACCTGCGTCACCGCCAACACTAGTTTTAGGAGCACCTCCTTTTCCATTTAAATCATTTATATTAAATGTGTTTTTAACATTTGAATTAGTTACACTACCTCCGGTGTCAGGATTAAGATCACTTCCCAAACCATTGCCGCCGCCGCCGCCGCCGCCGCCAGCTGCTGCGATGGGGGTGTCATTAATATATACTGCTGAATATCCGCCCCCACCGCCTTGAGAAGCAATTTGACCAAAACCAGCTTTGTTTGCATCATTTCCAGATGTGCCTATTATTACTGAAACTTTATCGTTTGCGGATAATTCTGCCCTAACAGTTATATATCCTCCTTTACCTCCAGACGCACCTTCAAGTCCTAAATAACTTTTACCGCCTTTACCGCCGTCAGCACCCCATATCTGGAAATAATATGAACCTGCGGTAGCTTCGGTTATTGTTACTGTTTGTTCACTGGAGGTGTTTGTAAACGATTGCAATGAATAATCTTCATGTTGCTTGGTACTTGAATTTGAAAAGTTTGAAAGTTCAATTTTGTAATGATAATAGCCTTCGTTATCAAGCGTAAGTGATTTTTTAGCCTTAAAATTTATATTATCATCTGAACCTTCGTCGTTTTCAAGTATCAATGCTCCTTCATCTATAACTATGAGGTATGCAGGAGAGGTTATTTTATCTGCTATAGGTGTACCGACTACTGCCGTTTTATTATTTTTCGGAGTAAGTGTGTAACCAACAGTATATGCTGTTTTGCCCGGAGTATCGGTAGAGAGTGATGTTATATTGCTTTCGCCTTGTTTTACGAAATAACTCTCACTAAAGTCAATGAAGATTGTATCTATCGGAGGAGAAGCACCTCCGTAAAGCTCTGAAACAGTTTTGCTGTCATTTTGATTCGCAATTACTGTTTGTCCGTTTGCTGTGCCTTCAAATGGAACGTTTACATAACATACATCATCGCTGTTTGTTATTGTTCCGTCTCTGTCTGTGTAGCCTGATACTTCAGACTTATATGTGAAATCGCTGCTGTTAAACAGCGGAACATAATTTCCGCCGATGAAATCTTCTTTAGGTTTGAGAACGGCTGTAATCGTAATTTTGTCGCTGCTGTCCGGGTGAAGCTGACCATGTGCGGAAAGACTTCCTTCTACAACATCGAAATGTTCTGATACACTGCCTTCTACGCTTATATCATCGAGATAGGTAAAATTCTCATCTTCAGGAACTTTCTGTATCATCATTGAGCCGCCTGTTTTACTGAGATTCACACCTGTAAGTCTTACTTTTTCAAAATCATCGGGATTCATTATTATGTTTTCACCGTTTGCCTGACTTGCAACAAATGACGAACCGCCGCCGCCGCCGCCAACATTTAAGGCTTCAAGAGCTGATTCCATGATACCGCCGCTTCCGCCGCTGTATCCTGCACCGCCGCCGCCGCCACGGAAAAAACTTGAACCACCCTGTCCGTTTTCAGCGGATTCTTCAGGGTGAAATGTTTTATACCAATCGTTTGGAGGTCTTAAACTGCTGAATAATTGACCTTCTGTTCTTGCAACGGCTCCCGGAACGTTTGAACCGCCTTTTCCAACGTAGGAATAATCAGTACTGCTTGATTTACCATCACTTCCGCAGAAGAAAGTACCTTCAACTGTAACATTACTGTCTATTCCTGAAAGGCTTGACATATTGCCTGCGTTTCCGCCGTCAGGAGTAAGTGAATACAGAAGACCTGAAAGTTTTTGAGCATCAGGTCCGGCACCGCCGCCGCCGCCGCCGCCTGCAATCATGATATGCTTTGTAGTTCGGCCGGCAGAAGCATCAAAAACTTCATTGAATCCTTCATCACCATCGTCAAGCAAATACAGGGCTGAGTAGCCGCCGCCGGCTCCGACGGTATATGAACCGATTCCCTTTCCGCCGCCGTCGCCGTTTGCACCGCCGCCGCCGTTTCCATCAGTATCCATTCTTGAAACTGAACCGCCGTTACCGCCAAGTTCGTAGTATAACCGCTGACCTTTGTCCAGGTGAACGATACCATAAACGTAACCGCCGTTACCGCCTTTACCGCCTTTGTTAGTGATAAGACCTGTTGAGCTGTTATTTCCTTTTCCTCCGCTGCCACCCCAAAGTTCGATAAGGTAATCTCCTTCGTTATATATGTCAACATAACCAAATTCGTTCATTAACGAAACCTTGTTTAACATCGACTCTTTGTATGAGGTTGAATATTCGGCAGAGAAAGTATAAGTGCCATCGCCATTATCAAGTAAAGAAGATGAACTATTCAGCTGAACATCTCCAAAAATGTATGAATTTGAATCAGAAGCTCTGTTTGCAGCGTATGATTCACTTAAAAACATTCCTGAAATGTTATTGCTTATAATTAAAACAGAAGAAAAAAGTGATAGTAATTTTTTAAAGTGCTTTTTTATACTTTTTTCTTTCAAGATATTCACCTCCTAAAACAAAGTATGCAAAAATCATTTACTGTTTGTATTATATCATGTTCACTATCTTATGTCAACAACATACGAAATATTTTCGTTTTATTTGTGTAAATGCACAAAATATCGCTATGCATTTAGCATTTTTGAAATAAAAGGTTTTATATTTAACTATTGTTCACTTTACAAATCGAAAAAACGGCATAAAATATTACAAATGGTATATTGTCTATAAATGAGGATTTTATGATAAAAAGTACTGCCACACGCTGTATGGCAGTACTTTTTTACAATAGGGCACCTCTAAAAACCCCTTCTGAGAAAAAGCAGCTA
>JAZQND010000148.1:0-7296 GCA_045627145.1 Ruminococcus sp.
GGCACCTCTAAAAACCCCTTCTGAGAAAAAGCAGCTATGCACAGCATCTGCTGCGTCAAGCCCTCTCGTAGTGCGAAAGCACGCCTTCGATGGCTTTTCTTGCATCTACTGTACCTATCTGCTTTTTCTTAATCAAAACGGGTTTTTAGAGGTGCCCTTAAAATTTTTGTTTTGCCCCTTTACAAAACACGGATTTTCTGGTATAATCATAATGATAGATTATATGAAATGAGGAATCATCTTGGCAAACGAAAAAATCAGAAATTTCTGTATTATTGCCCATATCGACCACGGCAAATCTACTCTCGCAGACCGCATTCTCGAAAAAACAGAAACTGTTGCTATCCGTGATATGGAAGACCAGCTTCTTGATAATATGGATATCGAGAGAGAACGTGGAATTACTATAAAAGCCCGTGCCGTCCGCCTGAAATATACCGCAAGTGACGGCGAAGATTATATTTTTAATCTTATTGATACACCTGGTCATGTCGATTTTAATTACGAGGTTTCACGTTCCCTTGCCGCTTGTGAAGGTGCTATACTGATAGTTGACGCTTCACAGGGCATTGAGGCTCAGACTCTTGCTAATACCTACCTTGCAATTGAGCATGATCTTGAAGTTGTTCCTGTTATCAATAAAATTGACCTCCCTTCTGCCGAACCTGAACGTGTCTGCAATGAAGTGGAAAATATTATCGGTATCCCATGTATGGATGCTCCCAGAATTTCAGCTAAAATGGGAACTAATATCGAGGAGGTTCTTGAACGTATCGTTACGGATATCCCTGCCCCTAAGGGTGACACTGATAAACCGCTTAAAGCCTTGATTTTTGACAGCTACTATGACTCCTACAAAGGCGTTATTATTTATGTAAGAGTTAAGGAAGGTACTGTAAAAGTCGGTGACAATATCCGCCTTATGGCTACAGGTGCTGTTTTCAATGTTGTTGAGGCAGGCTGTATGGATGCTGATTCCCTTATCAACAACGGCAAACTTGAGGCTGGAGAAGTTGGCTATATTGCGGCTTCTATCAAGTCTATCGGTGATACTCAGGTAGGTGATACGGTTACTAACGACGATTTCCCGTGTGACGAACCGCTTCCCGGTTACCGCAAGGTAAATCCAATGGTATTTTCAGGTATTTACCCTGCCGACGGTGCTAAATACGGCGATTTGCGTGAAGCTCTTGAAAAACTTCAGCTTAATGATGCTTCTCTTTCCTTTGAACCTGAAACTTCCATCGCTCTCGGATTCGGATTCAGATGCGGTTTTCTTGGTCTGCTTCACATGGAGATTATTCAGGAACGTCTTGAACGTGAATATAATCTTGACCTCATTACTACTGCCCCGTCGGTTATCTATAAGGTTACTATGACAAACGGTGAAGTTCAGTATATTGATAATCCTACCAATTATCCCGATCCTGCACTCATTCAGATTGCTGAAGAACCAATGGTAAAGGCAAATATCCTTTCACCTTCTGAATTTGTCGGCAGTATTATGGAACTCTGTCAGGATAGACGAGGGATTTTCAAGGATATGAAATATCTTGATGATACCCGTGTTGAACTGCATTACGAGCTTCCTCTCAATGAAATCGTTTACGACTTCTTCGATGTTCTTAAATCACGCACAAAAGGTTATGCTTCGTTTGATTACGAAATGCTTGGCTATACTCCTTCCAAGCTTGTCAAGCTTGACATTCTTCTTAATGGCGATGTTGTTGATGCACTTTCGTTCATTATCCACACCGACAAAGCCTACAGCCGTGCAAGAAAAATCGCCGAAAAACTAAAGGACAATATTCCCCGTCAGCTTTTTGAAGTTCCTATACAGGCGGCAATAGGCGGAAAAATAATTGCTCGTGAAACCGTAAAGGCTATGCGTAAGGACGTTCTTGCTAAATGCTATGGCGGTGATATATCCCGTAAAAAGAAGCTTCTTGAAAAACAGAAGGAAGGTAAAAAACGTATGCGTCAGCTTGGAACTGTAGAAGTTCCGCAGGAGGCTTTCATGAGCGTTCTCAAGCTGGATAGCTGATATTATCGGAGGTATCTCTATGCTGAATTACATAATTCTCGGTTTGTCCGCTTTTTCGCTCATTCTTTCAACTATACTCGTAATTGCCGAAAAAACGCCTGTTTCCAATAATTTTCCACGCTTCGTAAGAATTTGTCTGCGTGAAAAATCAGGAACAAGTTTCTGCCTTGATTCTGCCCTCTTGCTGCTTATCTGTCTGATATTCCATCACAAAGGATTCGCCATGATTTTTGCGGCAATAGGTGTAAAATTTGTAACTCTTGTTATTCTTCACCCCAGGGACTTCTTTTCAGTCAATAAAAGCCGTAAAAAAGCTTCACGAAAAAAAGAGATGCCGCTTAGATATCTGTCTGACATTAAAACAAAAGAAATAGGAGAAGCCTTAACTAAGGTTACTCCCATAAACTGACATTTTGAAAGGATATATTATGAAAAGTATTTACAATTGTCCACACTGCGATAAAAAATCTTTTAATCCGTGGACTAAGGCAAATGCAGGACAGCTTAATTCTAAAGGAACAGTCTGCAAAGAATGCGGCAGAAAAGCGGTAAACGGTGAGGGTGCTACCATTTTTAATGCGATTTTCAGCCTTATCTGCTTTGCTCTTGTCATCCTCATCTACCTCAAAGCCCCTGATACCGCAGGAACTTCCTACGAGTGGATTGACCAGTTTGAGGCTTTTCTCGTTCTTGGACTGATTCTCCTGAAGGTCATAGTTCCGAGAATTGTCAATGCATTTTTCTTTAAGCTCGCCCCTGCCATAAGAGTTGAATTGAAATGAATACACTTGGTTTATATTTTCATGTTCCGTTCTGCGGAAAAAAATGTTCATACTGTAATTTTTATTCCGTCTGCTATTCCAAACAGCAGACGGAACTTTATATTGAGGCGGTTCTGCGGAATATCAGACATTACGGTGATAAACGTACAATAGTTGATACTGTATATTTCGGCGGAGGTACACCGTCTGTTTTGACTTCCGAACAGATATTTACAATTCTTGAATGCGTGAATGACAATTTTACTGTTTGTGATTCCGCCGAAGTTACGCTTGAATCAAATCCGTCAACGCTTACTTTTGATAAATTGAAAAAACTTCGTTATTCAGGGATAAACCGTTTGTCAATAGGAGTTCAGTCAATGCGTGATGATGAACTTCGCTTTCTTGGCAGACTCCATAATTCGGAACGTGCGGTCAAGGCGGTTGAGGACGCATTTTCAGCGGGATTTGACAATATATCCTGCGATTTGATGATTGCACTGCCGAATCAGTCTGATTTAAGTCTTGAATACTCAATTAACAGGCTGACAGAGCTTCCTATCCGCCATGTTTCTGCATATATTCTTAAAATTGAGGAAGGAACGCCTTTTGATTGTGATGATGTGAAAAATATTCTTCCCGACGAAGATAAATCTGCCGACCTTTATTTAAAGATGTGTGAACTATTGGAAAAACGTGGATTTATGCAGTATGAGGTATCAAATTTTGCCCAAAAAGGCTTTGAAAGCAAACATAATACCCGCTACTGGAAATGTCTTGAATATCTTGGAATCGGGCCTTCCGCACATTCTTGCTTCAACGGTAAAAGATTTGCGGTTCCTGATGATATTGAAAACTTCATAAATTCAGAAATCCAGCCGACTTTTATTACTGATGAATCTCCGTGCGGATTTGAGGAATATTCCATGCTCAGACTCAGACTGAAGGAAGGGCTTCTTTTAAGTCGTGTGCCTGAAAAAAGGCGGGATATCGAAAAAAAACTGCCCTCACTGGTGAAGGCAGGATATGTTGAATTTGATGGTAAGACCGTTTCGCTTACTCGAAAAGGCTTTCTTATGTCAAACTCTGTTATAGAATATTTGATTTTCTAAAACGGCAGTATTTCACATAACTGTGAAATATTGCTTACTTTTTTTGTATATCTTCAATAAACTTTTCAAAAACAGGAAAATCTTTATCGTATGTTTCCTGCATTTCATCAGAATTGGAATATTGAAGTTTCTGTGGTTTTCTAAGGCAAACGTACATATCATCAGGTACATCACTCCTGCGAACACCGATACGCTGGTAAAAGTCCGTATTTTTCAGGTAATAGAACTGACTATTCACATTTGTGTCTTCAGGGTAAAGTTCACTCATATCAACGAGAATATTTTCGGGTTCGATAAGTCCCTTGAACGTATCGCCTGCAATTACCATAACTGCGTCTGCTACCTGCATTTCAGTAATGAGTTTCGTATCACTGCCGCTGGAATAATTTGCATAATCATCATCTAATTTATACGGAATGTAGTAAATTGATACTTCTGTTTTGCCGTTATTGTTGTAGTCTTCGGCAAAACCTTCAAGATAAGTCTGGAGGCTGCTTTCTTGACCGACTGCATTATAATCGCCTATAACAAGCACGACCATGTCCGGTCTTGGACGTGAAAGAACATCATAGGTCAGAAAACAGATGACAACAAGTGCAAATGTACCAAGTCCAAGCCACCATTTGTTAAGATAGAAAAAATTCTTGATTTTTCCCCGGAAAGACATTTTGACTTCTTCTTTCTGTTCCTCATGGACAAGCTCGCTATCCTCGATAATTCCCTGTTTAAGACGAATAAGCTCACGGCGTTCCTCAAGATTTTTTCTGTCGTATTCTTCACGCCTTCTCTTTTCGTTTTCCTCGGCTTTTTTCTGAATTTCAAGCTGTTGTTTTTCAATTTCTTCTTGTTTTTTCTTCTGATTTTCCTTGGCAATCTGAAAAACATTTTTCTTAATGTCAAGCTTATCATCTTTTACATCGTTGGGCTTATTCTTTTTTTCGTCCAAAACACTACCTCCGTAAAACAGACAGACGGATTCTGCATCAATTTTTCGGATTGATGAAAAATACCGTCTGTAATAATTATGTTGCGTAATCTAACTATTATTCTTCTTCAGATTTAGGAGTACGTCCGCTGTTTGCCGGAATCGGCTTCATAGTTGGGAAAAGGAGAACGTCTCTTATAGACGGGCTGTCTGTGAGAAGCATAACAAGTCTGTCAAGACCGAAGCCAAGACCACCCGTTGGCGGCAGACCGTATTCAAGAGCTGTTACGAAGTCTTCATCAACTTCTGCATTTGCTCCCTGTGCTTTCTTTGCTTCAACCTGTTTAACAAATCTTTCCTTCTGGTCTATAGGATCATTGAGTTCTGAGAATGCATTACCCATTTCACGGCAGTAGATGAAATACTCAAAACGCTCTGTAAATGCCGGATCGGAAGGCTTTCTCTTGGCAAGAGGAGAATTTTCAACAGGATAATCGTAAATAATAGTCGGCTGAACAAGCTTATCCTCAACGAAAGCGTCAAAGAATGCAATAAGAACGTGTCCCTTTGTTGCGGATTCACCTTCCTCAACTTCAACGCCCTTCTCCTTGGCACAAGCACGGGCTGCAGCATCGTCAGCCCAGTCGTTATAGTCAACGCCGGCATACTTCTTGACGGATTCAATCATTGTAAGACGTTCCCATGGCTTGCCGAGGTCGATTTCAACGCCCTGATAGCTGATCTTTGATGTACCGCAAACCTTCTCTGCGATGGTTCTGTACATATTTTCGATAAGGTCCATCATGCCGATGTAGTCTGTGTAAGCCTGATACATCTCAACTGATGTAAATTCAGGGTTGTGAGAGGTATCCATACCTTCATTTCTGAAAATACGTCCGACTTCGTAAACTTTTTCAAATCCGCCGACGATAAGACGCTTGAGGTAAAGTTCTGTTTCAATACGGAGGTACATTTCCATGTCAAGTGTATTGTGGTGGGTAACGAAAGGGCGTGCTGATGCACCAATTTCAAGGGTATGGAGAACAGGTGTATCAACTTCTGTATAGCCGAGATTGTCAAGATAATTACGAACCTCGCTGATAATGCGGCTTCTCTTGACAAATGTATCCTTAACTTCCGGATTAACGATAAGGTCAACGTAACGCTGACGGTATCTCATATCCTGATCCTTCAGACCGTGCCATTTTTCAGGAAGCGGAAGAAGTGACTTTGAAAGGAGAACGATGCTCTTTGCGTGGAGAGAGATCTCTCCTCTCTTGGTTCTGAAAACGAAGCCTTCAACACCTATGATATCACCGATATCCCACTTTTTCTTAAATGTTTTGAAAAGGTCTGCACCAACATCATTTGAACGGATATAGACCTGAATTCTGTCTGAACCGTCACGAAGGTCAATGAAGTTAGCCTTACCCATATCTCTCCAGCTCATGATACGTCCTGCAAGACGAACAGTAGTTTCGTGGAGAGCTTCAAGGTCAGCGGCAATTTTCTCCTCGTCACCGTTTGCAGCAGCGATGATTTCGGCTTCTTTTTCCTCATATTCAGCCTTATAATCTGCGGCATGACCTGTAACATCAAACTTTGTTATCTGGAAAGGGTCACAGCCTTCGCTTCTGAGGTCAGCGAGCTTGTCAAGTCTGTCCTTCTTTAAAATATTTATATCCTGTTCAGCATTTTCAGCCTGAACAGCAGCATTATTCTGATTTTCACTCATTTATATTCAACGTCCTTCTGATTATTTTGAGATATCAATAACCTCGAATTTAAGTTCACCTGCCGGTGCTTCAACAATGAAAACATCGCCTTTTCTCTTTTTCATGGCAGCTCTGCCGATTGGAGATTCGTCTGAAATAAGACCTTCTCTTACATTAGCGTGGTTGGTACCAACGATAGTAAAGGTTTCAACCTTGCCTGTGTCAAGACGCTTTATTGTTATGATTGAACTCATACCTATTTCGTCAACTGAAATGTTATCGTTATCAACGATATCAGCATTGTCGATGGTATACTGGAGTTCAGCAATCTGTGCTTCGAGGATAGCCTGTTCGTTTTTTGCTTCATCATATTCAGCGTTTTCGGAAAGGTCTCCGTAAGAACGGGCAACTTTAAGTCTTTCGGCAACTTCTTTACGTTTATTGATTTTAAGGTCATCGAGTTCGGCAACGAGTTTTTCGTAGCTTTCCCTTGACATCTGTTTAACTGCCATATTAATGCACTCCTTTTAGATTATTTATAAGGCAGTACCGCACAAAGCACGTCTGCCTGCCTTAAAGCATTACATATTATTATAATATATTTTCATAAGATTGTCAATAGCTGATTTAATGTAAAAATATTAAGGCAACACCGCACAAAGATTGTGCGGCAGAAACGCAGTTAGATTTTTCGTCAGATTGTACAGAAATTTTGCAGGCATACTGTCGTATGGCAAAG
>JAZQND010000149.1:0-21710 GCA_045627145.1 Ruminococcus sp.
GAAGTGAGAGTCTGAGGCATCTTGTCCTCGTCTGTGATCGTATCGATGAATTTACCGATCATGGAGTGTTCGGATGTTCCGATAAGGTAAAGGTCTTCGCCCTCGATCTTATACATCATATTTTCCATTTCGTCGAAGCTCATAACGCCTGTAACGACATTTGAACGAATCATGAAAGGAGGAATGCAGTAAGTAAAGCCCTTGTCTATCATGAAATCTCTTGCGTAAGAGAGAATACAGCTATGGAGCTGTGCGATATCGCCGCAGAGGTAATAGAAGCCGTTGCCGCTTGTCTTGTCTCTTGCACTGTCAAGGTCGATACCGTTTACCTTTTCCATGATGTCAACGTGGTAAGGCACTTCAAATTCCGGAACGAATGGCTCACCGAAACGCTCAACCTCAACATTTTCAGAATCGTCCTTGCCTATCGGAACAGATTCGTCGATGATATTCGGGATAACGAGCATAATCTTTCTTCTGTCTTCTTCGAGTTTAGCCTCAATTTCCTCAAGCTCAAGGAGCTTCTTGTCAATGGCTTCGATTTCGGCAGTCAGTTCAACGAGTCTTTTTTCGGCATCTGCGAGTTCATCGTCATTGAATAAGCCCTTGCCCTTTTTCCCCATTATCTTACCAAATTCGTCACTTTTCTGGTTCTTCTGATTACGGAGAGAGTCGCCCTCGTTCTTGGCTTCTCTGAACTTCTTGTCTATTTCGAGAACCTCGTCAACGAGAGGAATTTTCTTATCCTGAAACTTTTTCTTAATATTTTCCTTAACTAAATCGGGATTGGTTCTGATAAGCTGAATATCTATCATTTTAATTACTCCTTTTAATCCTTTGCGAGCATATCAGCGAGAGCCGCAAGGTCATCTTTATCATAAAATTCAAGAATAAGAACACCCTTATTCTTTCCATAATCGACTTTTACTTTACGTCCGAGCTTTTCATTCAAAGAAAGTTCCATTTCAACAAAGTAGTTGTCGATTTTTTTATTTGTTTTAACATTTTCTGCTTCGCTATCCTCCGATGATTTCTGTGCAGCTTTTTCAACCTGTCTGACTGTCAGACTGCCTTCAGCCGCTTTCAAAGCTGTAGCGATAAGCATTTCTTCATTCTCAAATCCAAGCAGTGCACGAGCGTGGCCTGCCGAAATATCGCCGTTTTCGAGCATTTTCAGTACTCTTTCGGGCAATGAAAGAAGTCTTACAGCATTTGCAACGGCAGAACGTGAACGTCCAACCATCTTCGCAACCTTTTCCTGTGTCATGCCGAATTTTTCAATCAAATCATTGTAGCCTGCGGCTTCTTCAACGGGATTGAGGTTTTCACGCTGTAGATTTTCGATAATGGCGATCTGCATTGTTTCAAGGTCGGAAAGTTCCCTGATATTGACCGGAACTTCGTCAAGACCAAGCATTCTTGCGGCTCGCCAGCGTCTTTCACCTGCAACTATCTGATATCCGCCGCCGATAGGTCTTACCAGAATCGGCTGGAGCATACCATGTTCACGAATGGAATCAGCAAGTGCAGCGATAGCCTCGTCGCTGAAATTTTTTCTTGGCTGGTCACGATTGGGTTCAATCTCGGATGTCCTGAGAGTTTTTTTCACCTGAATATCATTGGTATTATCGCTGAAAAGCGAATCAAGTCCTGCACCTAATCCACCTATACCCATAATTCAAATCATTCGGCTAACCGAATTACTCCTTTCCACTTTTCTTATTAAAAGAGAAGATACCTCTGCGTTTTTTCTGCGGAAGCTCAAGAGGTTCGCCGAGAATTTCGTGGCAAAGAAGTTCATAGCACTCTGCACCTTTTGAAGCCTTGTCGTAGTACAAAATCGGCTTACCGTGACTTGGAGCTTCAGAAATTCTTACATTTCTCGGAATTTTCGTACTGAAAACCTTATTCGGGAAATATTTTTCAACTTCCGAAACAACGTCATTTGCAACTTTAAGTCTGCCGTCGAACATAGTGAAAATAATACCGCCGATATCGAGCGAGGTATTGTAATTATTCTTAACAATTTTAATAGTGTTGACCAACTGTGAAAGTCCCTCAAGAGCATAGAACTCTGCAAGCATCGGAACAAGCACCTTATCACAGGCAACAAGGCTGTTAATAGTAACAGTACCGAGTGCCGGCGGACAGTCGATAAAGATGTAATCATAGTCATCTTTAATGGTGAGGAGCTGCATTTTAAGGCGGTTCACCCTGTTTTCGTTTGAAGCAAGTTCAATTTCGCATCCGGCGAGGGCTTCTGTGGCAGGTACGATAAAAACGTTATCGTATTCTGTTGGGATAACCGCTTCCTGAACACGGTTTTTGCCCGTAAGAACGTCATAAGTAGACGAGGCGACGGACTTTTTTCTGATTCCGAAGCCTGTAGTAGTGTTGCCCTGAGAGTCAGCGTCAACACAAAGAACCTTGAAACCACGAGAGCCGAGGTAAGCGGAAATATTGATTACAGTAGTAGTTTTACCAACGCCGCCCTTTTGGTTGGCAACAGCAAAAATCGTACCCATAAAATCTTCCTTTCATAATTACTTCTTATATTATATCACCTTCTGCATCAAATGTAAATATCTAAGCATCAAAAAAATTCCACAAATTTCACGGATTGTTTCACATGAAACATTTTACACAAAAAAAACATGTAAAACATTCCTGAAAAGCTCAGAAATGTTTCACATGAAACAATTTTGTCAAACAGTTTGCTTGTTTTTGAGAGGAATCCGAACCCTATATTCAATGTACTCTTCATTCTGAATCTTTTTAGAATCCGCAGAAATTCCGGCCGCCTGCATAGTTTCGACAGCTTTAGTAATAGTATTAACGAAAATTCTAACATTCTGAAACACTTTAGAGCGTTTCTTATAACTATTTTTCTCCTTTTTACATCCAATATAGTCCTCGATAAGCTTCTCTGTACGCTCAACATTCAGATTGCCGTGTATAATTTTCTCCAAAACAGTAAGTCTATCCTCGACACTTCCAAGTTTTAACAATGCCCTCGCATGACGTTCAGTTAGATTGAACTGTAAAATCAGCTTTCTTTCGTCATCAGATATTCGCATAAGTCGCAGCTTGTTTGCAATTGTACTCTGTGCTTTACCAAGTTTTGCGGCGGCTTCTTCCTGTGTCATACCGTAGTATGATATTAGTTTTTCAATTGCAATGGCTTCATCGAAGAATGAAAGGTCTTCTCTTTGTATATTTTCAACTAATGCAAGTATTGCCGAATTACGCTGACTGATATCATAGATAATGCACGGAACAGTTGAAAATCCACAAGACATTGCAGCTCTGAGTCGTCGTTCACCTGCAATCAGTTCATACTTGTCCCCTGTCCGACGAACAGTCAGAGGCTGTAGAATACCGTTTTGTGCAATAGAATCGGCAAGTGAAGCGATATCAGAATCAGAAAAAGTTGTTCTGGGCTGATGAGGATTGGGAATAATGTCCTTCACGCCTATTTCAATTACCTTGCTTAATTGTTTTTCCTTAGTAAAATTTAAAAATCCAGCCATGATATGTACCTCATACTTTCAAAATATTGTATACATATTCTATCATTTGCGGGAAATATTTTCCATACAAAAAATCCGCTGAATTATGACAATTCAACGGATATTTCGTCTGAATATTCACTTATTATAGAGGTTTCTTTTTAATTTGACCGCTATTTCTCGGATATTTTGGAGAAGTTTGCGAAATCTTTTCTACTGTAACTATTTTTCGCTGTTCATCTTCAAGAGTATAAATTGTTTCATGTGAAACATTTCCACCAAGAAGTTTAACGGCATTAGAAGCAAGACGTATATCTTCTGAAGGTCCTTTCATAGCGATAAAAGTTCCACCAACCTTTACAAAAGGAACACATAATTCGCTCAAAATAGACATATTTGCTACAGCTCTCGCACATGAGTAATCGAATTTTTCTCTATATTCCGGCAATTTTCCGATGTCTTCCGCACGTCCGTGAATAAATTCGGCACTAATATCAAGCTTATCACAAAGTAACTGCAAAAAAGTAATTCTCTTATTTAAACTGTCGAGTAATGTCAGATTGATGTCATCTCTATATATTTTACATGGAATTGAGGGGAATCCGGCACCTGTACCAACATCAATCAAAGAAGAATTAGTCTGTATATCAACATACTTTGTGAGCAAAATACTATCAATAAAGTGCTTATGAAGTATTTCAGAAGATTGAGTAATAGCAGTAAGATTAACATTCTTATTGTACTCAACCAAAAATTCTGCATAAATATCCAGTTTTGAGTGCATATTTTGAGTCAAATTCAAGCCGTATTTATCAAATTCAGCTTTACAATAATCATAGTTCGGGAGCATTTGAACCTCCATTTTCGTGATGAAGCCATACAGCCAGCATAGAAATATCAGCCGGAGAAACACCTGAAATTCTCGAAGCCTGACCTATAGACAGTGGTTTAATCTTGTTCAGCTTTTCGGCGGCTTCAAGACGGATTCCCTTAATAGTATTATAGTCCAGATTCTGCGGCAATTTCTTCGATTCAAGCTTACGAAGCTGTCCAATTTGTTCAAGTTGCTTTGAGATATAACCCTCATACTTGATTTGAAGTTCAACCTGTTCACAAACATCATCCGGAAGTGTTTCACGTGAAACATCAAAACGTGCAAGTTCTCTATAAGTAAGCTGTGGACGGCGTATCAAATCTGCTAATTTACATCCCGTAGACAGCGGAGCAGTCCCCTTTTCAGTCAGAAATTCATTAAGTTCATCACTTGGAGCAATATTCAGTTTGCTAACACGGGATATTTCATGCTCGATTTGCTTTACTTTCTCATTAAGTTTACCCAAACGTGCATCTGAAATCAACCCGATTCTATGACCAATAGGCATAAGACGCTGGTCAGCGTTATCCTGTCGCAAAATCAAACGGTACTCACTTCTTGAAGTCATCATACGGTACGGATCAGAACAGCCCTTCGTAACAAGGTCATCAACAAGCGTACCGATATAAGAGCTTGCCCTATCAAGTATCAGAGAATCTTTACCAAGAATTTTCAGGGCAGCATTAATTCCTGCGACAAGTCCCTGTGCGGCGGCTTCCTCGTATCCGGAACTACCATTAAACTGTCCCGCACCATACAGTCCGCTTACCTTTTTAAACTCCAACGTTGGGAGAAGCTCATTTGGATTACAGCAATCGTACTCAATAGCATAGGCCGGACGCATTATCTCTACGTTCTCTAAACCTTTTATTGTACGAAGGAATGCAAGCTGAACGTCTTCCGGTAAAGATGAAGACATTCCTTGTAAATAATACTCTTCTGTTGAAATTCCCATTGGCTCAACAAACAACTGATGTCTTGGTTTGTCTGAAAATCGTACAATTTTGTCCTCGATAGACGGACAATATCTTGGGCCAACTCCTTCGATTCTTCCTGAATATAATGGTGAACGGTCAAGATTTGAAAGTATCACTTCATGTGTTTTACTATTTGTATAAGTTATATAACAACTAACTACATTCTCAAGCTTAGATTTATCTGTTTCAAATGAAAAAGGTACAATATCTTCGTCACCATCCTGACGTTCCATAGCATTAAAATCAATGCTTCGTTTATTAACACGACATGGTGTACCAGTTTTAAAACGTCTTATTTCAACACCATTTTCAATCAGACTTTGTGACAAATACTTACTCGGAAGTGCCGAATCAGGTCCGCTTTCATACGAAACCTCACCAACGTGTATCTTACCCTTCAGATATGTGCCTGTTGCAATTACAACACTTTTAACTGCATATTCAGCACCTAATGACGTTCTGACACCGGTTATTTTACCGTCCTCAACTAATATTCCAGCGATTTCAGCCTGTTTAACATATAGATTTTCTTGTTTTTCGCAGACATTTTTCATATAATTATGATATTTTACTCGGTCTGCCTGCACTCTCAAACTGTGTACCGCCGGACCTTTTCCACGGTTCAGCATACGGCTTTGGATAAAACATTCGTCCGCAGCCTTCCCCATTTCACCTCCAAGAGCGTCTATTTCTCGAACAAGATGACCTTTTGCTGTGCCTCCGATTGACGGATTACAGGGCATATTTGCTATCTGGTCAAGAGAAATGGTAAACATGACCGTTTTACATCCAAGACGTGCAGCGGCAAGGGCGGCTTCTACTCCTGCATGACCAGCCCCGACTACTGCAACATCAAATTCTCCCATTTTATAAGACAAAGAAATTCCTCCTTAAATGTTTCACATGAAACATTACTTTCCAACGCAGAAACGTGAGAACACCTCATCGACAACTACATCTGTAACCTTTTTTCCCGTAAGACTTAAAATTGACTGTTCAGCTTCGTCTATCAAAACATTAACAGCGTCAAGAAATTCTCCGTTATATAGTGCGGCAATCGCATCATTAACAGATGTCAATGCTGATTCAATGCAAAGCTTCTGACGTTCATTAGCCGCCGAAACTGCGTTTACAGTCTGCTCATTTATTTCAAAAATATTCTTAATTTCGTTTTCAAGTTTATCAACACCTGAATTTTCTTTTGCAGAAATATATACTATATGTTGAAAATGCTGTTTGAGCTGTGCTTCGTCAAGCTTCTGTTCAACGTCTGATTTATTGACAACTGCAACTGATTTTTTATTGTTTATTTTATTAATCAAATATAAATCGTCCTCCGTGAACGGACAGCTTCCGTCGAAAACTGCTATAACAAGTTCTGAAGTATCCATAAGTTTCTCGGCAATGTCAACACCGATTCCCTCAATTAAATCGTCCGTATCACGAATGCCGGCGGTATCCGAAAGCCTGAGCGTGATATCTCCAAGCTTGACAGATTCCTCTACAACGTCACGAGTCGTTCCGGCAATATCAGTAACAATGCTCCTCTCACAGCCGCTAAGACAATTGAAAAGAGTCGATTTCCCAACATTCGGCTTACCAATTATTGCGGTTGCAATTCCTTCTCGAACTATCCTTCCGCAATCATAATTTGCTATGAGCGACTGCAAATCCGCCTGAACCTCTTTCAGTTCTGCTGCAAGATTTTCGGGTTCGACCGCAGGTGTATCCTCGTCAGGGTAATCCGCCCAAGCCGCAAGGTCACCAAGCATTTTCATAAGCTTTTCCGAACAGCGTTCAGCCTTTTTGAATGCCGCACCGCCACGCAGAGCCTCCGCCATTTTCAGTTCCTGTTCGCCACGGGCAGAGATTATGTCCATAACAGCTTCCGCCTGTGTCAGGTCAAGCTTGCCGTTGAGATAGGCACGTTTTGTAAATTCTCCTGCCTCTGCGTTGACTGCACCGTTTTTCAGGACAGCACGAAGAATCCTCTTTGAAACGTACAAGCCGCCGTGACAGGAAATTTCTGCGGTATCATCTCCCGTATAGCTGTGAGGTGCTTTGAAAACGGTCAGAATGCAGTCGTCAAGGCGTTCGTCACCGTCATAGGCAGAGCCGTAAGCACAGGTATAGCCTTCCATTTCCGCAACCTTTTTACTGCCGAACGGACGAAATACCGCCGCCGCAGTTTGAATTGCATTCTCGCCAGAAATTCGTATAACGGCAATTCCGCCAACGGCATTCGGGGTAGAGATAGCAGCAATAGTAGACAAATAAATCACTCCTAAAAAAACAACGGCAAAAGCTGCCGTTGTTTCTGAATTTTTATTAAAGCTCAATCTTTCCGTAAAGACCGCCTTCCATTGTATCCTCCGGCTTTGGTCTTTTGTAGTCTTTCTCGAAGCTTGTGGAGAGGTCAACAGACCTGCGTTCCATTGAAACTTCCTTATCACGGTTACGATTGTTATTATTGTTGCGTCTTCTGTTGTCATTTCCGCCACGTCTGCCGTCACGTCTGTTATTATCACGTCTGCCGTCACGGCGTTTACCGTTATTCTTGGCAACAAGTGAAGAAATGATTATTTTTCTGTAAGGTTCTTCACCTACAGAACGTGAAGAAACGCCTTCTATCTTTGAAATTGCTGAATGGATAACACGTCTTTCGTAAGGGTTCATAGGCTCAAGCGGCTGTGAACGACCTGTTCTGAGAACAGATTTTGCAACCTTTGCGGCAAGCTGTTCAAGGGTATCCTTTCTCTTGCTGCGGTATCCGAGACAGTCAATAGTGATACGGAAATAATCCTTATCGCCCTTATTAGCGATAATTGAGCAGAGATACTGGAGAGCATCAAGTGTTTCACCACGTCTGCCGATAATAGTACCGTTGTTATTGCTTTCAAGATTGATAACAGCACCTGTTTCGTTCTGATAAACTGTAAAATCAACGTCAACATCCATAGCACTTAAAATGCTTCTGATATAGTCCTTAGCAAGCTTTACCTTTGCATTTTCAAGGGCTTCGTCTTCGATAAGCGTGAAGTTATCGAGGGAATAATCCTCCTCATCGTTTACCTCATCAGCCTTTGAATCTGCATTTACAGGTTCAGCGGCAGGTGCAGGAGTTTCTTCTGCCTTTTTCTCAGCGGCAGGTGCAGTTTCCTCAGCAGTCTTTTCAGGAGCTGTGAGATAACCGTCAATTTCAGCAATGAGGGATTCAGCAGTAACTGCGGCATCCTCAGAAGCAGTAGTTTCAGTAGTTTTAACAGGAGCAGCATTTACAGGTGAAGCTGTAACAGCGGGTTTTTCCTTTTTAGGAGGTGCAGTAACAACAGGAGTTTCTTCAGCCGCAGGCTTTGATTCATTCTTTGCAGCCGAAGCGAAGGATTCTGCTTTTTTAAGCGGTGCGGCAGGTTTCTGTGAAGCGTTTGAAGGATTGAATGTAGCTTTTACAACAGCGTCCTTTGCACCAAGACCGAATAGTCCCTTTTTACCTTCATCAAGTATTTCAAATTTTATTTCGCTGATATTTTTTCCGAATTTTTTTGCGGCGAGTGCCTTTGCCTCGTCAACCGACTTTGCAGTAAACTTTTCAGTCATAGTAAAACCTCCCAGACTAATTAATCTTCATCATTATCATTATCGTTATCGTCGTCGCTGTAATCATCACCATATTTTTCAGCCATACGTTTTCTTGCTTCTTTAATAGCATCACGGTTTATCTTATTCATTTCCGACCTTGAAAGCTTATCAAGGTTAGCTTTCTTTGAGTTAGTGCCATTCTGTTCATTTTCAAGAGCTTGCTGTTCAAGCATTCTCTGCATAATTGTTTTCTTTTCGGGATGTTTTTCAGCATAAGCCTTAGCCTTAGCCTTTTCTCTTTCGTTAATTGCCACGATATTCTTATCGAAATAGATATCAAGAACAAAGTTCATAGCGAACACAAAGAGTGCAGACCATATCCAGTAGAAGCTGATACCTGCGGGAAGACCAAAACCGAATACTACAGTAAGAATAGGTGAGAAATACATCATAAATGTCATACAGCCGCCGCCCTTCATATCAGGACTGTTTTTCTTCTGTCTCATTTGAGAATAAACAGACTGTACCATCTGTGCAATACCTGCAAGGAAAGGAAGAAGAAGGAGTATAACAGCTTCTTTATCCCATACATCAGGCTTTAAGGAAGGGCTTTTTCCTAAATTCGCTCCGAAAAGGGTAAAATTTCTTGAAAACTCGTTGACTTTATTGAAGAAATCTCCGTCAAGCTGTTTATACTTATCAGCATTAGCGGAAAGATTTTCCATAGTAAGAAGTTCGCATCTCAAATTGCTTAAAGAAGTACCTGCGATTTCAGCGGCAGCCTTTCTAACGTCCTTGGTTATTCCGAGAATATGAGTAAGCGGCTTATAGACAACGTCGATAACACCGAACAGAAGGAGCATCTGGATAAGTGAAGGCATACAGGAAGACATAGGATTTAATCCTTCTTCCTGATAGAGCTTCTGCTGCTCTTCCTGTAATTTTTCAAAATTATTTGAATAACTTTTCTTTAATTTTTCAAGCTTCGGGTTAAGAAGCCTCATTCTTGCCGAACTTTTCTGCATACTGTATGTAACAGGGCTTAAAAGCAGCTTTGTTACAATAGTAAAGATTAATATAGATACGGCATAATTGGGAAACAATGAATTAATGATTCTCATGAGGTATCCGAAAGGGACACCTATAATATCGTAAAGTGCGTTCAAATTAGTTACCTCTTAAAATATTTTTGTCCTCAAAATTTTTTGTTACTATGCGGACTGTAACGACCGAACTTCTTTACTCTGAATGTAAATTTTTCAGGAACGTAGTCTATTCCGCCCAAAGACCACGGATTGCATCTGAAAATTCGCCATACTGCGAGAGCAGAGCCTCTTATGGCACCATATTTTTCAATTGCAGTAACAGCATAAGAACTGCACGTTGGGTAATATTTACACTTTGGCGGAGTTAACGGAGAAATAAATTTTTTATAAAACTTTATGAGAGCGATAAAGATATATTTCATACCCTTTGCTTCCCCTCCGAAAAGCTTCTGAACATCTTATTTATTTCAGATATTCCGTATTTTTCCATATAGCCGCAGAATTCTGTAGACTTAATGCTGCAGATAAAACTTCTTGCGACGATTACAATATCCATACCAACGGGAAGTTCTGTTTCAGCCTGCCTGTAGGCAAGTCTGATGAGCCTTTTAGCTCTGTTGCGGCAGACGGCGTTTCCAACCTTTTTTCCTGCGGTGATACCGAGGCGGTTATAAGGTCTGCCGTTAGGTCTGACGTAAATGACAGAGTATTTGGAAGCGGAAAACTTTCCCTTTTTATAGAGAGTAAGAAAGTCCTTATTATCGTTCATTATTTCAGTATAAAGCATAATAACACCTGCTGATGATAGTTAGCCGCACAGTGAAAAGGTCTGTACGGCGGGCTGAAAGCTCAGAGCCGCCTCAATTCAATTGACACAGCCCTAACAAAAAAGACCACAAAATAAAGATTTTGTGGTCAGCCTCGACAGTGAGTTAATCTTGCTCTGCCCTTAGATCTTCTACGAGCTAAAACCTTTCTGCCGTTCTTAGTAGCCATTCTTTTCATGAAACCATGCTCCTTCTTTCTGTGGAGCTTCTTAGGCTGATATGTTCTTTTCATATTCAGTTCCTCCTCTCTGCGAATGTATAAAAGAGTTATAAAACTCCTGTTAAGCATAAAATGATGCAGATGAATAATCCGCACTACACTAAAACATTATATATTAAAAAGCCAACCATGTCAAGTCATTTGCAAAAAATTGTGTAATTTCACAATAATTTCTGAAATAATCGGCCGAGCAGATGATGATTTGCCAAAAGAATCAGGCAGAAAGCCGGAAAACGGCAGAATTGCTTGTTTTTTTGGGGTTATATTGCTCCACCAACTAAATCCTGAATTTTTCAGCTTGTCCTGAAGAAGAAATTCTGCGTCAGAAAATATTCAGGATTTAATTGGCGGAGCAATAACTGCGAAACCAACAGGTGTTGAAAACTTCTCAACTATCCACACCGTTTTCAACCCACTGTTTAAAAACCGGCTGTTGAAATAATGGAAAATGATGTAGAAAAATATCGGATGCGAAGTTTTCAACAATGAATTTATCACGCTCTGACCGTATTTTCAACAGCTTTTCAATACATCAGACGTTGATTCCACAAAGTTTTCAACAATATGTCAATTTAGGTGTGGAAAAGAGGCTCAAATTCTATTCCTTAAACAATTAAAAGCACTTGCATTCCACAGTCTTTTATGTTATAATGTTCTTATATTATATATGTGGGAAACTGAAAAAAACTGGTTCGGAAAAAAGTATCAGTTGAAAAGTGAAAAATAATGAATCAATTCAGGAATGCAGATATCTGCATGAAAATTGCCGGTGCTGTTCTTTTTCAACACCGCACCGTTAAGGCTGCTCCTCTTTCTGTATAACTCTGCCTTAAAAAAGTTTGCCATATAGTCAATACTGCACAGATGACCTCTGTGCAGAAAATTTGCCCATACATATATTGTCCGGAGGTTAAATATGAATTCATTTGAAGAAGTTTTCGACAGTGTTAAAAGCTACTGTCTTGACAGTGGAAAAGTCCCTGAAATAGCCATCAAAACATGGCTCGACCGTCTTGTTCCCGTAAGCTTCAACGGTTCTAACGCCGTTTTCAGCGTTCAGACGGAATTTCAGAAAAATATCGTCATGTCCATGTACGAAACAGTCCTTAAAGACGCTTTTCTGAATGTCTATGGTCTTAATGTAACTATCGTCATCAATGTCGAATCCGATGAACCGGAAAAAATACAGATCCCGACTGATGCCGAACTTGAAATGAAACACGCTGAACTTGAACAGTCATATAAATTCGCAAACTATGACTACACATTCGATACCTTCATTGAAGGCAGGTCAAACGAATTTGCCCTCGCCTGCAGTAAATCCGTAGCAAAAAACTGCGGAGAAAAAGCTGTTCCTGACTATAATCCGCTGTTTATCTACGGCCCTTCAGGAATGGGCAAAACTCACCTCATAACCGCTATTGCTAACGAAGTCAGAAAAAATCATCCAAGCTTCAATATAGTCTACGTTACCAGCGAGGCTTTCGGAAGCGAACTTATCAATGCCATTAATACAGGTCTTATTTCCGACTTCCACGAAAAATACAGAAACGCCGATATCCTCCTTATCGACGATATCCAGTTCTTCTCCGGCAAAGAACGTATGCAAGAGGAATTTTTCCATACCTTCTATAAGCTACATCAGGAAGGCAGACAGATTGTCATCACATCCGATAAGCCGCCAAAAGAACTCCTCACCCTCGAAGAACGTCTCAGAACCCGTTTTGAAGGCGGTCTTATTGCTGATATCTCTGCTCCGGACTACGAAACCCGCCTCGCTATCATCAACAGAAAATCTGAACTTCTTGAACTCAAAATGCCGAGCGAAGTTGCCGAATTTATGGCAAACCGCCTGAAATCAAATATCCGTCAGCTTGAAGGTGCAGTTGTAAGATTAAAAGCTCTCAACCACTTTGCAGGCAGCCCCATCACAATTTCTATGGCTCAGAGCGTTATCAGAGACGTTCTCACCGACGAACAGCCTATCCCGATAACAGTTGAGAAGATAATCTCCGAAGTTTCCACCGTTTACGGCGTTTCTCCCGAAGACCTGCGTTCAAATAAGCGTTCCGCACAAATTTCCATCGCAAGAAAAGTGGCTATCTACGTCGTAAGAGAAATAACACAGATGCCTCTTGCCTCTATTGGTACGGAATTCGGCGGACGTGACCACTCAACCATCGTTTACTCCGTTACAAGCGTTTCGGAAGCTATGGAAAAAGATTCCAACCTCAAAAATCTCGTAATGGATATCATCAAAAATATCAAGGATAAAAGCAAGGTCTGATATCCTGCCGCTGTCGGTGTTTCAATGTGAAATATGTTGAAAAAACAACTTCTCCACCGAGTTTTCAACACTATGTTTAAAACTTAGTGGAAAGAAAAGATGTTGAAAATTTCCGCATTATTGGTTCACTGCGGTCACATTTCACCCTTTTGCATTTTTATGCATTTCAACACTTTTAAGTTTTCAACAATCAACAGATTTTTGAAAGTTCAAGTTAAAAAATAAAGCTGTTTTCGCAGTTCAACAAATTTCTGAACATTCCACAAACATTAACTCCACAATTCTCAACCTATTCAACACAAAAATGCGTGTTGAAAAAACTTTTCACAATTCTAAAAAAACTGCAAACAGCCCTGTGTGGACGAGTTTTCAGCATAACAGCGTTGAAAACTAAGCATTCCAACTTTTCCACCGACACAATAACAACAACAATAAATAATATCTTATCTTTACTTACTTTGAAATTTTTCTTATCTCAGATTACTTTTATTATTTCTTATCTTATCTGAGTTATCTTTCAGTTCGTAAACGAACTTTTCAACCGGAGGAATTCTAAAATGAAGTTTATCTGCAATAAATCTGAACTCAGTGAAGCCATAAGCAACGTTTCAAGAGCAGTTTCCCAGAAATCAACAATTCCCGCACTTGAAGGAATAAAAGTCAGAATTGCTGAAAATACTGTCGAGTTAACTGCCTATAACCTCGAAATGGGTATCCGTACCTCTATCGACGCACAAACAGACAGTTCAGGTGAATTTGTCGTAAGTTCGAGACTTTTCAGTGAATTTACAAGACGTATGTCAGGTGAGGAAATTACTTTCGATGTTGACGAAAATCTGGTTATCAACATCTCATGCTCCGCTACAGAATGCAGCTTTCCTGCAATGTCTGCAACAGAATTTCCTGAACTGCCTACTGTTGATTCCGCAAGAAGCTTCTCTGTAAAACAGAATATACTTAAATCAATGATAAACATGACAAGCTATGCCACTTCAATGAACGAAAGCAAACCTGTTCTTACAGGCGAACTTTTCGACATCGAGGAAGGATGCTTCAACATGGTCGCTATCGACGGCTTCAGACTTGCCATAAGAAATGAAGTTACAGAATGTCCCGATAAATACCATTTTGTAGTTCCGAAAAAGGCTTTGCTTGAGGTTTCAACACTTATCAAGGACGATTCCGACAAAATGTGCAGCATTTTCACAAATGACCGCCACATTATCTTCGAGATAGGCCGTGTTTTCGTTATATCCAGACTCCTTGAGGGAAATTTCCACAACTATAAGCTCAGTATCCCTAACGGCTTCAAAACAGAGGTCATTATTAATAAAAGAGAGTTTTCAACCTGTCTTGAACGCTGCTCTCTGCTCATTGATGACAAAAATAAATCTCCTATCCGCTGTGAAGTTGGCGATGGTGTAATGAAAATAAGCTGCCGCACCGGAATAGGCAAGATAAATGACGCAATTTCTGCCGATATCTCAGGCGAAACTGTTACTATCGGCTTCAATAACAAGCTTATCCTCGAAGCACTCAGAGCTGCTGAAGGAGATAAAGTCCGCATAAGATTCAACGGTGCTATGAAGGTCATCGAAATTCTTCCGCTTGAAAGCGAAAGCTTTATATTCCTCATAATGCCGATACAGCTTAAAAATTAATCGAAAGGCACTGTTATGGCTGAAAAAATCAAGATAACCACAGAGTTCATCAAGCTCGATGCTCTGCTGAAATTCGCCTCACTCGCAGATACCGGCGGAGATGCAAAGACACTCATTCAGAAAGGTCAGGTTCTCGTTAACGGCGAGGTCTGCACCATGAGAGGAAAAAAGATCCGTCCGGGCGACACTGTTTCGCTTGACGGCAATGAGGTAACTGTAGAGTGATAGTCACCTATGCTGAAATAGACGGCTTCAAAAATCTTTCGGGAATATCTTTCTCTCCCGATAAAAAATACAATATCATCGCAGGACAGAATGCACAGGGCAAAACAAATCTCCTTGAAGCCATGTGGATTCTTTCAGGCTGCCGCAGTTTCCGTGGTTCTAAGGAAAAGGACTATATCCGCCTCGGCGGAAACAAAATGTCGTCAGCCGTGAAAATTCAGGACAGCGTGAGAGAACAGAAAATAAGCTTTGAAATGACAGGCGGCTCAAATCCGCAGAAACTCATTCAGCTAAACGGCGTGAAGCAAAGAGGTACAAGAGCTTTGTTTGATGTTTTCAAATGCATCGCATTTATCCCCGATGATACCGAAATAATTAAGGGTTCACCTGAAAAAAGGCGGAATTTCGTTGATATGGCGGCTTCCCAGCTGAACCCTGTGTTCGTTATGCACCTGAATAAGAATAATGCTGTCATGAATCAGCGTAATGCCTTGCTGAAAAGCATCGCACAGCACGGCTCGTCGGCAGATGTCCTCGAAGTGTGGGACAGACAGGCTTCAAAGGAAGGTGCTGTCATCTCGTGGATGCGTAATGAGTATATCGCTAAGATAAACGAAATATGCGGCAGACTCTATAAAACAGTTTCAGGCGGAAAGGAAGACCTTTCCCTTGAATATAAATCAAATGTCTTTAAGCCCGAAGATTTTGAAAAGCCCTGCGGCGGAGAGGCGTTTGAACAGTATTACCGTAAACTCCGTGAAACTGCCGATTACGATATCCGCACGGGAAGTACCCATTCAGGCGTTAACCGTGACGAGATACTGATAAAGATAAACGGTGTCAGTGCAAAAGACTACGGTTCACAGGGACAGATAAAAAGTGCCGCCCTTGTGATGAAGCTTGCACAGGCTGAAATATATATGAAAAAATCAAAAGACGCTCCTGTGGTGTTTCTTGACGACGTTATGGGCGAACTTGACGAAAACCGTCAGCGGTTCGTCTTTGAAATGATAAAGGATATGCAGGTTTTTGTTACAACTCCAAATGTCGGAGCTTTACTCCCTGAAATAAAGGGGAAAATACTGCGTGTCAGCGGAGGAAGGATAACCGAGGAGGCTTGAAATGTATCTTCATATTGGAAACAGTTGCTCCGTGGATATGAACGATGTTGTCGGAATATTCGATATCGAGAATACCACAGTGGAAAAATGTACCAAGAAACTTCTGGAACGTGCCGAGAAGGAAAAAATTTGCATATACACAACATACGAAATGCCGAAAAGCTTCATAATCATCATGAAAAACGGCAGGGAAAAGGTCTATATTTCGCAGCTTTCTGCATCTACGCTGAGAAAAAGGCTTCAATCGGGCGGCGGTATGGAATGAACCATCCTGAACGAAAATATATCCGCCTTAAAAATTACGATTATTCACGCAATGGCAGATATTTCATCACGGTCTGTACGGCGGATAAAAATTATTGTTTGTCGGAAATAAAAGGCGTAGGGGACGGCGTCCTCGACGTCCCAAATGTAATATTAACGGATATCGGAAAAATTGTAAATGACCAGATAAATGAAATTAATTTCGTTTATCATGATATTAAAATTGAAAAATTTGTAATTATGCCTGACCATGTGCATATGATTGTTTTTATATGCCATGAAAATGCATCAGCGGGCGGGACGTCGAGGACGCCGTCCCCTACAAATTCTGCGATTCCGTCATTGATTTCAGCATTTAAAAGATTTACAAACAAGAAAACAGGCTTCTCAATATGGCAGCGTTCATATTATGACAGAATTATCCGCAGTGAAAAGGAATATACCGAAATATGCAGATATATTGACAATAATCCGATATATTGGCTGAATAATATATTTGAACAGAATACATGGAGGTAAAAAATGAGTCAGCAGATTAACAACTATGATGAAAATGACATACAGGTTCTGGAAGGACTGGAAGCGGTCAGAAAAAGACCGGGTATGTATATCGGCTCTACAGGTCCGGGCGGTCTGCACCACCTGGTTTACGAAATCGTGGATAACTCTATCGACGAGGCTCTTGCAGGCTTCTGTACGGAAATAAAGGTTGAGATACTTGAAGGCGATATCATCCGTGTATCAGATAACGGACGAGGCATACCTGTAGGCATTCACCCGAAAGAGGGTATCTCTGCGGCTACCGTTGTTTACACTATTCTCCACGCAGGCGGAAAGTTCGGCGGCGGCGGATATAAGGTCTCCGGCGGTCTGCACGGCGGTGGTGCATCTGTCGTAAACGCACTTTCCGAATGGCTTGAGCTTACGGTCAAGGACGGCGAACACGTTTACTTCCAGCGTTTTGAACGTGGAAACTACAGCGAACAGATTAAAATTACAGGAAATACTACCGAGACCGGTACAAGTGTCATGTTCAAGGCTGACGGCGAGATTTTTGAAAATACCGTCTATGATTACGAAGTTCTGCTGAAAAGACTCCGTGAACAGGCTTTCCTGAATGCGGGAATAAGAATAGTTTTCTCCGATAAGCGTGACAAGGAAAATATTCAGAGCGAAACTCTCCACTATGAAGGCGGCATACGTCAGTTTGTCGAGCATATACATGAAACAAGAGGTCTTGAATCGTTAAGCGGAGAAGTTATCTATGTTTCGGGTATGCAGGGCGATTCTTTCGCTGAGATAGCTATGCAGTACAACGACAGCTACAACGAGGTCATTCTCTCGTTTGCAAATAATATACATACCAAAGACGGCGGTTCACACGAAACAGGCTTCAAGAATGCCCTGACTAAAGTTGTGAATGAATACGGCAGAAAAATGGGACTCCTCAAGGATAAGGAAAAGCTTACAGGTGATGATGTCCGTGAAGGTCTTACAGCCATCATTTCCGTGAAGCTTACAGAATGCGAATTTGAGGGACAAACCAAGGGCAGACTCGGAAATCCGGAAGTCAAGCCTTTTGTCGAGAAGCTTGTTCATGAAAAGCTCATGAACTATCTTGAAGAAAATCCTGAAACAGGCAAGCTTATCTTTGAAAAGAGCATATCGGCACTCAAAGCCCGTGAAGCCGCCAAAAAAGCCCGTGAAGCCGAAAGAAGCAAGAATGCATTCGGAAAATCACCTATGCCTGAAAAGCTTGCGGACTGCTCTGAACGTGATAACCGCTACACCGAAATATATATCGTCGAGGGAGATTCTGCCGGCGGCTCTGCAAAACAGGGACGTGACAGACGCTATCAGGCTATTCTTTCCCTCTGGGGCAAGATGCTCAACGTTGAAAAGGCAAGAGTTGACCGTATCTACGGCAATGACAAGCTTGCACCTGTCGTTACGGCACTCGGCACGGGTATCGGAGAAGATTTCGATATAGAAAAGCTCCGCTACGGCAAAGTTATCATCATGGCTGATGCCGATGTTGACGGTATGCACATCAGAACCCTCCTCCTCACCTTCTTTTTCCGCTATATGCGTCCGCTTATCACAAACGGAAATATCTATATCGCACAGCCTCCTCTTTTCAAGGTCGAACGCAAAAAGGAAGTACGCTATGCATTTTCCGATGAGGAAAGAGACAAGTATATTGCCGAGCTTTCAGAGGACGGCAAATATAAGGATATAGCAATACAGCGTTATAAAGGTCTTGGTGAGATGGATGCCGAACAGCTCTGGGAAACCACTATGGATCCTGAACGCCGCACTATCGTTAAGATAGGCATGGAGGACGCTCTGAAAGCCGACGAAATATTCACCATTCTTATGGGCGATAAGGTCGAGCCAAGACGTTTGTTTATTGAGAAGAATGCAAAATTTGCACAGAATCTCGATGTTTAAGGAGTTCAGATGGAAGAAATTTACAAGCTTGAAAAGGAATATACTATCCCTATCGAGATTTTCAGAGAGGCTTACACCTCATTTCAGAAAAAATTCGTGATTCCGAAACATAACCTGTTTATTGGAATATTCTGCGTTATTGCCGCCATACTTGTTGTTTTTGCCGAAAAAGAACCTTCAAATGCACTGCCCTATGTTGGAATATGCGTTTGTCTTGCGTTTGCTGCAAGAGAATGGTACTATCCGAGAAAAGTACGCAGGAATATATGCGATTCATTTCGTGAACTCGGCGAGACCGTCTACAAAATAGGCGTGGCTGACGAATTTCTGGATATCTCAACAGTTTCTGAAAGCGAAGAAGATGAAGTAGCAGATGAAGCCGGAAATGTTCCCGAAAAAACAAGAATAGACCGTTCAGGAGAATATCAGATACTTGAATATGATGGTTATTTTCTGATACTTCCCGATAAATCGGCTTTATACATCCTTCCGAAAAAAGGATTCACTGATGCTGAACTTGATTTGCTCAGACATTGACTTTATATAATTTTCACAGGAGGAAAAAATGCTTTATAACGATAATTCCAAGATTATTAATACCGAACTTGTTGACGAAATGGAAAATTCCATGCTCAACTACGCTATGTCGGTAATCGTATCGAGAGCACTTCCCGATGTAAGAGATGGTCTGAAGCCTGTACACAGACGTATACTCTATACTCTGCACGAAAACGGACTTACCCCTGATAAGGCATACAGAAAATGTGCCGATACGGTAGGTTCTGTTCTCGGACGCTATCACCCACACGGCGATGCTTCCGTTTATGACGCTCTTGTTCGTCTTGCACAGGATTTCTCAATGAGATACCCTCTTGTTGACGGTCACGGCAACTTCGGTTCTATCGACGGCGACGGCCCTGCCGCTTACCGTTATACAGAAGCTAAAATGTCAAAGATAACCCTTGATATGCTCACAGACATCAACAAGGAAACAGTTGACTTTATTCCAAACTATGACGACAGACTTCAGGAACCTGTGGTTCTTCCTTCACGTTTCCCTAATCTGCTGGTAAACGGTTCTGTAGGTATAGCAGTAGGTATGGCAACAAATATCCCGCCGCACAATCTTGGCGAGGTAGTTGACGCTTTGCAGCTTCTCATTGACGATCCGGACTGTACCCTTGAACAGCTTATGGAACATATCAAAGGTCCTGACTTCCCGACAGGCGGTATCGTCATGGGCAAGGCAGGCATCCGTGCGGCTTATGCTACTGGACGTGGCAAGATAATCCTCAGAAGCCGTACACATTTTGAGGAAATAAAGGGCAGAAACTGCATTATCATAGACGAGATCCCCTATATGCTCCGTAAGGAAAGACTTATCAAGAGCATAAACCAGCTTGCAAAGGATAAGCGTATAGAGGGACTTTACGACCTCCGTGACGAATCCGATAAGGACGGCATGAGAGTTGTTATAGAACTGAAAAAGGACGCTATTCCCGAAATCGTACTCAATAAGCTTTTCGCCCTGACTCAGCTTCAGGATACCGTGGGAATCATCATGCTTGCACTCGTTAATAACGAGCCGAAAATACTCACTCTCAAGCAGATGCTCCGCAATTATCTCGATTTTCAGGTTGACGTTATCCAGAGAAGAACACGCTACGACCTCAGAAAAGCACTTGAAAGGTCACATATCCTTCAGGGCTTCGTTCTTGCGGCTGATTATATCGACGAGGTTATCGCAATTATCCGTGGAAGCTCAACAGTTGCCGAAGCTAAGGAGCGTATGATGGAACGCTTTAAGGACGTTGATATGTCCGCACTCCTTGACAGGGCACAGTATGACTTCACAGGTCTGCATATTGAGGCTCAGACAGGTCTTTCTGCAGAACAGGCAGAAGCAATAGTTCAGATGCGTCTTGGACAGCTCACAGGTCTGGAAAGACAGAAAATAACCGACGAGCTTTTTGGTCTGCTCACAAAAATCTCGGATTATGAGAATATTCTCGCTGATGTAAACCGTGTTTACTCAATAATCATGGACGACCTTAACGCTATCCGCAAAAAGTTCAGCGATAAGAGAAGAACAGATATTGAAAATGTCAGCGGCGAAGTTGATATAGAAGACCTCATTCCGGAGGAGGACTGCGTTGTTACTCTCACAAATAACGGCTACATCAAGCGTATGCCTCTTGCAGAGTATAAGACACAGCACCGTGGCGGACGAGGCATAACAGGTATGAAGCAGCGTGAGGAGGACTTCGTTGAGGAAATGTTCGTCTGCGGAAGTCACGATAACGTTCTGTTCATCACAAACAAGGGTATCATGTATAAGCTGAAATGCTACGAAGTTCCGGACGGTTCAAAGGCATCAAGAGGCTTCAACCTCATCAATCTGCTTCCGCTTACGGAAGGAGAAAAGGTTGCCGCTATGATAAAGACTGCCGATTTCAGTGACGACAGATACATTACCATAGTAACCAAAAACGGCAAAATAAAGAGGTCTAACCTCTCACTCTACAAAAATGTTCGCAAAAACGGTCTTATTGCCATAGGTCTTGACGAAGGCGACGAAATCGCAGGCGTAAGAATGACTGACGGTACAGAGCAGATTTTCGTTGCAACAAGAAACGGTATGGCTATCAGAATTGAAGAAGCAAAGGGAC
>JAZQND010000150.1:0-7735 GCA_045627145.1 Ruminococcus sp.
CAGATGCTGTGCATAGATGCTTTTTCTCGGAAGGGGTTTTTAGAGGTGCCCTTTTAGAAGTGTCATTAAGGCAGTACAGCATTGAAAAAGTGCGGTACTGCTTTATTTTACGCCCAAAAACGACTTCTATCGGTATATTGCAGTAATAATCTGAAAAATTTGTTATACTATTGACACATTTTTTCAAATGTGGTATAATTTTTAAGGAAACACCGCACAAGAAGTGTGCGGCAAAAACTATGGAATGTACAGGCATATATATGCCGTGTGACCGCAGCTTGTACAGCGGCGGTTTTTTGTATTGCGGAGGTCTGTTTTATGAGAAAAATCAACGTCAGGACAAGTCACCCTTATGATGTGCTTATTGAACGTGGTGCAATAAACAAATGCGGAAGCCTTATCGCTGAAGTAACTGCTTCACGCAAAGCCGCTGTAATAACTGATGATATTGTAGGCGGACTTTATGCGGAAACTGTTAGAAAATCTCTTGAATCAAGCGGATTTGAGTGCAGCTTTTTCACTTTTCCAAACGGCGAACAGTCAAAGTCACTTGAAAATCTTGGCAGTATCTTTGATTTTCTCTGTGAAACAGGCATAACAAGAAGTGATATCATTATTGCACTCGGCGGCGGAGTAGTTGGCGATATAACCGGTTTTGCAGCAGCTTCTTATCTAAGGGGAACTGAATTTGTCCAGATACCGACAACTCTCCTCGCACAGATAGATTCGTCTGTCGGCGGAAAAACTGCCATTGACATAAAAGGCGGAAAAAATCTTGTGGGAGCTTTCAAACAGCCTGCACTTGTTATCTGTGACAGCAATACTCTCAAAACTCTGCCAAGAAATGTTCTTGCTGACGGTATGGCAGAAGCTGTAAAATACGGAATGATAAGAGATGAACATCTCTTTGACCTTATAAGCGGACATAATATTGACAATGTTGATGAAATTATGGACGAAATGGTTTACACCTGTATTGACATCAAAAGAGATGTGGTTGAACACGACGAGTTTGACAGGGGAGAGCGTATGATGCTGAATTTCGGGCATACTCTTGGTCACGCTCTTGAAGGCTGGCATAATTATACCGATTACACTCACGGAATGGGTGTTGCGGCAGGTATGTGCATGATAACAGACCGCCTTGCTCCGCAGGTTGCAGATAAGCTTAAAAAATGCATTATATCTTACGAACTTCCTGTTGGAACAGATATCCCGATGCGTGAACTTCTGCCTTACTGCTCAAAGGACAAAAAGCGTGAATCGGATAGTATCAGCTATATTATTTGTGAAAGAATAGGCAAAGCAGAAATAAAGAAGGTAACAGTTTCTGAATTTGCGGAACTTATGGGTGAATAAACATGAAAGTATGCGTAACACCGTCGGTTTTAAGAGGAAAAATAGAAATTCCGTCATCAAAAAGCTTTGCCCACAGAGCGATAATCTGTGCTGCACTTGCCTCTGACGGCGGAAAATCAGTAATAAGCGGTATAAGCAGTTCTAAGGATATTGAGGCTACTATGTCTGCTATGAATGCTCTTGGTGCGGAATGCAGTGACTGCGGAAACGGTACTGTTAACATAAGCGGCATTAAAAAAGCTTCGGAAGGCATGGTCACGGCTGACTGCAATGAAAGCGGTTCAACCCTGCGTTTCATTATCCCTGTTGCGGCAGCACTTGGCTGTAATACGCAGTTTGTGGGACGTGGCAGGCTGCCTCAGCGTCCGATAGACATATATATCCGTGAACTTGGCAAAAAAGGGATATTCTTTAATTACAGCGGTACCATGCCGTTTGATATTTCAGGAAAGCTCCAAAGCGGAATTTTTGAGGTTGAGGGAAATGTGTCCTCACAGTTCATCACAGGACTCCTTTTCGCTTTGCCATTGCTGGACGGAGATTCAGATATAGTTCTTACTTCAAAGCTTGAATCACGTCCTTACATTGACATTACCATTGACGTTATGAAGCGTTTCGGAGTTAACGTCAGTGAAACCGCAGACGGCTACAGGATATGCGGAGGACAGTCTTATAGTTCATGTGATGTCCGTGTTGAAGGAGATTTTTCACAGGCGGCATTCTTCTGCACGGCTAATGCAATAAATTCAGACGTTGAACTTTGTAACCTCAATCCCGAAAGCGTTCAAGGCGACAAGCAAATTTATGAAATTATCCGTGAAGCCTGTCCTGACGGAAAAATAAAAGGCTTCAGGGCTGACTGCTCGGATATTCCCGACCTCGTGCCGATATTATCTGTTCTTGCAGCTTACGGAAGTGAGGAATCAGTAATTTACAATGCAGAAAGACTCCGTATCAAGGAGAGCGACCGTATTGAATCTACAGCAGCTATGCTGAATGCTCTCGGCGGAAATGCAGAGGTTACCAATGACGGATTGATTATCAGACCAACTAACGGACTAAAAGGCGGAACAGTCAGCGGATACGGTGACCATCGTATCGTTATGGCGGCTTCAATTGCGGCTCTCGGCTGTTCAAAAAACGTAATAATAGAGGGAGCAGAGGCTGTGGAAAAGTCCTATCCCGATTTCTTTAAAGACTACAATATGCTCGGAGGTAAGGCTAATGTCATCAATATGGAATAACAGGATATCCTTTTCAATTTTCGGAGAAGCTGACGGTCCCGCTATCGGTGTCACCATTGATAATCTCCCGCCCGGAGAACATATAGACGCTGATGAAATTTCTGCATTTATGGCAAGAAGAAGCATTGCTGCAGGAGGATATTATGCCGGTATCCGTGAAAATATCACTCCTCATATCATGTCGGGAATATTTAACGGAAGAACTACAGGTTCTCCGCTTTGTGCATTTATTCAGAATATCCCAGATGCTCCAAAAAACGAGGAGCTTGATAATCTTGTACGTCCCGGTCATGCAGATTATACAGGTGCAGTCCGCTACAGAGGATTCAATGATGTCAGAAACAGCGGACATTTTTCCGATAAGCTTACTGCTCCGCTTTGTTTTGCCGGTGCAGTATGCGGTCAGATACTTGAAAGGCGTGGTATCTATACAGGAGCTCATATACTTCAGCTTCACGATATCAGGGACAATCCTTTTGATCCCGTAAATATTACAAGGGACGGCGTTAAAAGTATTCGTATTAAGGATTTTCCTGTTATCAACGACAGAAAAGGCTGGCTCATGACAGATGATATCGAAAAAGCCCGTGCGGCAGGAGAATCTCTCGGAGGTATCGTTGAATGTGCGGCTGTGAACGTGCCTGCGGGTATCGGTTCGCCGATTTTCGACGGACTTGAAAATAATATCGCACAGCTCGTTTTCGGTATTCCGGGAGTTATGGGACTTGAATTTGGTGCAGGCTTTGAATCGGCACAAATGCTCGGGAGCCGCAACAACGACGATTTTTATGTTGATGAACACGGTCATGTTCTAACAAAAACCAACAACCACGGCGGTATACTCGGCGGTATTTCGTCAGGTATGCCCATAACACTGAGAGTTGCATTCAAGCCCTCACCTGCGGTTGCAAAATATGAGGGGGCTGTAAATTACCGTGATATGACGGAAAAAAATGCAGATAATACTGACGGACATATCCCGTGTACAGTACCTTCGGCAGTTCCGTGCGTGGAAGCGGCAGTAAACATTGCACTCCTTTCAAATATGTTAGATTATCCGAATTTTTGTTAAGGTGATATTTATGCAGGACGAAAACATCAGGAAAATGGCAGAACGTGCGGATATGGAAATCAGGGACGTTCCTACACTTAATATCCTTCTCTGTTATCTGCTCTATAAAATAGACAAGCCCGTTGAAACTGAACAGCTTTACGAAATAGCCATTGAAACGGGCATAGTTAATTATTTTTATTATCAGGATTCCATTGATTATCTTCAGAAAAATGGTCTTATCTCTGTTCAGAAGGACAGTCAGCTCAATAACTGTTATGTGCTTGAGTCAAAGGGAGTAGCGTGTGCAAAGGAACTGAAAGCCTATGCTCCGAAGTCTTACAGGGATAAACTTGTGCTTGCAGCACTTAAATATTTTGCCCGCAGAAAGTATGAAAAGGAAATAAAGGTTGATTATGTTCCGGCAGAAAAGGGCTACTATGTTCAGATAAGATGTCTTGATACAAAATGTGACCTTATGGATTTGCGTCTTTATGCACCTGATGTTACACAGGCAAAGCTTATCGGTGAAAGAATAATGCTTAATCCGGCGGGATTCTACAGCAGAGTTATTGAACTTGCACTTTCAAATGAAGAATTGCCTTACGACCTTTCTGATAACTGAGATTTTTCGGAGGATATTATGAAATACGGACTTGTGCTTGAAGGCGAAGGAATGCGTGGGATTTTTTCCGCAGGAGTTATAGACGTTTTTATGGAAAACGGAATAAGCTTTGACGGAGCAGTCGGAGTATCGGCAGGTGCGGCATTCGGATGCAATATAAAATCAGGACAGAACGGCAGAGCGATACGCTATAATCTGCGGTTCGCAAATAACAAGCATTACTGCAGCGACTGGTCATTTTTAAAAACAGGTGACCTTTTCGGCGGAAAATTCTGCTATCATATCCTTCCTGAAAAACTTGATGTTTTTGATACAAAAACCTTCAATGAGTCGGAAATGGAATTTTACGTTGTGTGTACCGATGTTGTCACAGGCAGACCGGTTTACCATAAAATCGAAAAAATCAACTACACGGAATACGAGTGGATAAGGGCATCGGCTTCAATGCCGCTTGCCGCAAAAATTGTTGACATCAACGGCAGAAAACTTCTTGACGGCGGAATTTCAGATTCGATACCTCTTTCCTTCATGGAGAAAAAGGGTTACGGCAAAAACGTGGTTATCCTGACACAGCCCAGAAATTACGTTAAGGAAAAATCCGGAAGCCTGCCTCTTATCAAACTGAAGTATATGAAATACAGCGGATTAGTCAATGCAGCTTCACAGTGTCATGTAATGTATAATAATGAACTTAAATATATCCGAAAAGCCGAAAGTGAAGAAAAGACATTCGTCATAGCTCCCGATATCAGACTTCCGATAGGACGTATCGAACATAACACGGATACTATTCAGACAGTTTACAGAATTGGCAGAAGAATAGCAAATGAAAATCTTGAAAGAGTAAAGGATTTCTTGAAAAAATAGATATTACAGGCAATATCAGAAGGTATTGCCTGAATTACTGTATGTATGAATACTTCTTCGCTGTCTGAAAAAAGTCAGCGTAAGCAACTATAGGAGCATAAAAAATGAAAAACGAAATTATACCCGTTGATAATCCTGAAAGAATACAGGCAGATGTTGAATGCGGACTGACCTCTGAACAGGTCAGTCAGCGTTTCAAAGAGGGGCTTGACAACAAACCTGTTGATTCGCCGTCAAAAACGGTAAAAGAGATAATTCTTGATAATGTCTGCACATATTTTAACCTTATCTTTCTGATAATTGCCGTACTCCTTATTTTAGTCGGTTCTTACCGTGACCTGACCTTTATGCCGATAATTTTCGCAAACACCCTTATCGGTATTTTTCAGGAGATGCGTTCAAAATCGGTTCTTGACAAGCTTACAGTACTGAATGCTCCCGTTACCACGGTTGTAAGGGACGGTGTAGAAAAAACAGTTCCGTCAAAGGAACTTGTACTTGACGATATTGCTGTTTTTAAGGCAGGAAACCAGATAAGTGCAGATGCGGTTGTTGTAAGCGGAAATGTATCCGTAAATGAATCGCTTCTTACCGGCGAATCGGACGAAATAGGAAAAAAAGAAGGCGATAAGCTTATGTCAGGAAGCTATATCGTTTCGGGTTCATGCCATGCAAGACTTGAAAACGTCGGCAGTTCCTCATATATCTCACAGCTTACCCTTCAGGCGAAAAAGTCCAAGAAAGGCGAGCAGTCAGAGATGATCCGTGACCTTAACCGCATTCTGAAAATTGTCGGATTTGCCCTTATCCCGATCGGTGCATTGCTGTTTTATCAGTCTTATTTTATTAACAATGAATCTGTTAAAGCAAGCGTACAGTCAATGGTTGCTGCAGTTATCGGCATGATACCTGAAGGACTTTATCTTGTGGCAAGTGCAACTCTTGCATTGAGTGCAATGCGTCTTGCTTTGAACAAAGTTCTCGTTCACGATATGAAATGCATCGAAACTCTTGCAAGAGTTGACGTTCTCTGTGTGGACAAAACAGGTACTATAACCGAAAATTATATGTCAATTTCACAGCTTATACCGATAGCCGAAAATGTGGGCAAGGACAAAATGGAAGAACTTGTCAGCGATTTTGCCGCCGCACAGGATTCAGACAACGAAACTATGGCTGCTGTAAAAAACTGTTTCCGCAGTCCGACAGGTAAGCTTCCAACCAATATTACCGGATTTTCTTCTGAATTTAAATACAGCAGTGTCGCTTTTGAAAATGCCTCATACGTTATGGGAGCACCTGAATTTGTGCTGAAAGAATCCTATGATATCTATAAGGCTGTTATAGAATCATACAGCAGAAAGGGCTATAGAGTCATTGTTTTCGGCAGATACAGCGGTATTCCCGACGGACGTGAGCTTAAATCTGCAATTGAACCGATTTGTCTTATAACACTTTCAAATCCTATCCGTGAAAAAGCGAAGGAAACTTTCGGATATTTCGCTGAACAGGGAGTGGATATCAAAGTAATTTCAGGAGATAATCCTGTTACGGTTTCAGAGGTTGCAAAACAGGCAGGGATAAGAAATGCCGAAAACTATATTGATGCTTCAACTCTGAAAACAGAAAGCTCAATAAATAACGCTGTTATGCGTTATTCAGTGTTCGGACGTGTTACTCCTGACCAGAAACGCAAGTTCGTTAAAGCCCTGAAAAAATATGGAAAGACCGTTGCTATGACAGGCGACGGCGTTAACGATGTTCTCGCTCTGAAAGACGCAGACTGCTCTGTGGCTATGGCTTCGGGAAGTGATGCGGCGGCTCAGGCTTCTCAGCTTGTACTGCTTGAATCTGACTTTTCAAAAATGCCGGAAGTTGTTGCAGAAGGACGAAAAGTCGTCAATAACCTTGAACGTTCAGGAAGCCTTTTCCTTGTAAAGAATATTTTTTCACTTATATTGTCTGTGCTTTCCATTGTTTTCGGTATTGCATATCCGCTTAAACCGTCACAAATCAGCCTTATAAGTATGTTTACTATCGGTATTCCTGCATTCTTCCTTTCGCAAATGCCAAACAAGGAACTTATCCGTGGAAAATTCATGACCAATATCTTCCTCAAGGCTCTGCCTGCGGGTATAACCGATACTATTGTCGTTGCCGCAATGCTCTATTTCGGCAGTATTTTCAATGTTGAACCCAAAGATATCGCAACTGCTTCAACAATTCTGCTCAGTATAGTCGGACTTATGATAGTTTTCCAGATAAGTAAGCCTATGGACGTTTATAAAATGTGGATATGGGTTGGCTGTGCTGTCGGACTTATCTTCTGTATGCTGTTTGTAAGCGATTTCTTTGACATTTCTTCAATGTCTAACCGCTGTATCCTCCTCTGCATCAATTTCTCTATTATTGCTGAACCGTGTATGCGTTACCTTACTCTTTTCCTTAAAGCTCTCAGAAAATGGTTCATAAGCGACGATTCAAAAGAATCAAAGCTTAAAATATAATATCAGTTTCTGAATGATGAGGCTCATAAGGGCACCTCTAAAAACCCCTTCTGAGAAAAAGCAGCTATGCACAGCATCTGCT
>JAZQND010000151.1:0-7307 GCA_045627145.1 Ruminococcus sp.
AGCAGATAGGTACAGTAGATGCAAGAAAAGCCATCGAAGGCGTGCTTTCGCACTACGAGAGGGCTTGACGCAGCAGATGCTGTGCATAGCTGCTTTTTCTCAGAAGGGGTTTTTAGAGGGGCCCTTATAGTATTACAAGCTCCTCGCCGCTATCTTCATCGGGCAGTCCGTCGCCGTCCTCATCTGAATATGAATCAAAAGGCTGGTCTTCTTCATCTGTATCGTTTTCGTCATCATCATAACTATACTCACCGTTTCCAAAGCTGTATGACCTTCCATCCACTTCACTTTTATATCCCTTGACAAAATCAGAGAAAAACTCATTAAAGCTGTCATAGCCCATTATTTTCCAGTATTTTCCGAATTTGGGTTCGAGATATTTTTCATAGCGGTCAGGGATAGTACCGTTTTCCTTAAATTCGCTTACTATCTCCTTATCGTTTTCGACAAAATATTTGACATCAGGAACAATTCTTGCTATCAATACAACATAGAAAGCAAAAATCAACGTTGAAATAACCGAAATTACTATTCCGGCTATTGCCAGTCCCTTTCCTCTGCCATGCTTTTTAAAGCATATTATCGCAAAAATAAGGCAAAGCGGAGCTGATATTATTGTAAATATATTTTTGAATATCACCATATTTACAAGTGCCGTAACAATTGCTGCTATTGCAAAGCCCCAGCCTATATTTTCATTTGGACCAACGTCCCACTTATTCGGATAATTGCCATAACCGTTGGGATAGCCGCCGTTATTTGGATAATTGCCATATCCGTTGTTCGGCATACCGCCGTAATAATTTCCGTTTGGCCGGCCATATCCGTTAGGTTCATTGGATTTGTTTTCCCAATCTCCGCCGCTGTTTCCGAAACTGCCGTTCTGATAGCCGTTATTATTCTGCTCGTTCATTTAAATCTCCTTTACAGATTTGTTTCCCAATTCCAGTTGCGAACCTCAAGCTCGTCCAAATTAAAGGGGGTTCTTTGATAAACGCAGTAATTGAGCCAGTTTGAAAACATAAGATTCGCCGTGCATCTCCAAGAAAACAGCGGAACATTATTTGGATCATCATTCGGGAAATAGTTATACGGTATCTGAATATTAAGTCCCTTATCCACATCTCGTCTGTATTCATTGGCGATCGTATCTCTGTCATATTCCGAATGGCCCGTAATAAAATACTGTCTTCCGTTTTTATTTGCAATTATGTGAACTCCCGACATCTCTGAATATGTCAGTATTTCAAGCTGTGAAACACGTTCTATATCCTCACGGCGGACTTCCGTATTTCGTGAATGAGGAACATAGAAAACGTCGTCAAAACCTTTCAGGAGCTGACAGTTATCCACCTCAGCCCTATGCGGAAATATGCCGAACATTTTCTGTTTCAGAGGGTATTTTGGTACACCGTAGTGATAGTAAAGACCTGCCTGAGCCGCCCAGCAGATATAGATAGTGGAAAAAACATGGTTTTTCGACCATTCCATAATACTGCAAATTTCGTCCCAGTAATCAACCTGTTCATATTCAAGAAGCTCAACAGGCGCACCTGTTATTATCATGCCGTCAAAGCGTTCATCACGAATTTCATCAAAGGTCTTGTAGAAGGCTTCCATGTGGTTGCTGGAGGTATTTTTCGAGGTATGCGAAGCCATCTGGAGCAAATCAATATCAACCTGAAGCGGAGTATTGCTGAGAAGACGCATGAGCTGACTCTCGGTTTCAATCTTCTTTGGCATGATATTGAGTATCACAACTTTAAGCGGACGGATATCCTGATGTTCCGCCCTTTCCTTTGACATTACGAATATATTTTCTTCCCCAAGCGTTTTGAATGCCGGAAGGTCTGAGGAAATTCTGATTGGCATGTCAAATCGCTCCTTTCATTATGTAGTAATCATTAAGCAGTATTGTTCTTATGCTTACAGCTCTGACAGGAATTCATAAATCCCGAAAGGTCTGAGCACATTCTGCTGTCGTCCTTTAAGAATTTCAGTTTTTTCAGATTTTCAAAGGAACATTCCTCCTGAATATCAAAAAGCAGATGTTCAATTCCTTTCAGTACGCTTTTGAACATTACAGACCGCACCAGACCGTCACACAGCATCAGGTCACCGCCGTCATCAAGTCCGTAAACGATGGTTTTTTCATTCCCGTAGGCATAAGCGATATAGCCTGTGACGTTTTTTCCTTCAAGTGCTTCTGTAATGTGAAGCTGAACGCCGTAGGCTTTTTCTGCAATTTTCTCATAGCCTTCTGTGCCGAATTTTTCCTGTATTTCGAGCATATCAGTTCTCCTTGCCGATTGCGTTTCTTATAGCACGGAGTTCCTCGGCAGTAAGGTCACGGTAAGTACCGGGTTTAAGCATACCGAGCTTTATCGGACCTATGCTTATGCGTCGCAAACGTGCAACCTCCAGTCCTACAGCCTCACACATCTTACGAATCTGACGGTTTCTGCCCTCTTTTATGGTAATGAGCATAACCACACGTCCGGGTTCTTTATCCTTAACAACAACCGTTGCGGGCATAGTTTTTCTGCCGTCTATCACAACGCCTTCGGAAAGGGCAACAAGCTGTTCGTCGTTTACGTCAGGGCGAACTGTTACACGGTAGGTTTTTGAAATATGGCGGCTTGGATGCATGATACTGTTTGCAAATTCACCGTCATTGGTAAAGAGGAGGAGTCCCTCGGAGTTTCTGTCAAGACGGCCGACAGGGTAAACTCTGTCCTCAACGTCTTCAAGAAGGTCCATAACACAGCGTCTGTCCATTTCGTCAGCAACGGTTGTAACATATCCTCTTGGTTTATTCAGCATAATATAGCGGAATGTTTTCTTTTTCGGCACATACATCTTTTCACCGTCAATAGTGATGATGTCCTTTGAACCGCACTTATCGCCAAGCTTAACAGGATGACCGTTTACCTTGACTCTGCCTTTTGTGATGAGTTCTTCGGCTTTTCGTCTTGAACATACACCGCCGTCGGCAATCATTTTCTGTACTCTTATTTTTTCCACTTTATCTCCACTTTCTTTCAGGGAATAAGTCCCTTTAGTTCTGATAGGATTTTTTTTATGAAGCTTTTGTTTTCACAGTTTCCGCTTCTGACAGCACCAATATTTTCAGCCGCAAACATCGGTATTCTGCGTATTTCTTTACCTCTGCACATTATTTTAAGCTGTGCGGCTTCGTCACCTTTTTCCACAGGAGCGTATACGAAAGGTGAAGCGGCAAGCTCAAAACTGAAATCGTCGTTTTTGGCTGAAAGGGTGGTTACTGTGATATCACTGCATTCAGCAGTCAGCGACAGTGAATTAGTTTCACCGCCCACAGCACACATCTCAAAGCCTTCGGGAATTTTCAAATCAAGTCTGCTTACCGCTTCAAAGCCGTAATCATACATTGAAATGTGGTCATTCCAGTCATCAGGAGCATTGAGTGTTACGCAAATCAGGTCTTTGCCGTCACGTTCACAGGCTGAAACAAGACAGCGTCCCGCCTCGTCAGTAAAGCCGGTTTTAACGCCATAAACTCCGTCATAAAGCGAAAGAAGCTTATTGGTATTTTTCAGCCATCTTTTATACGGAGGATTTCCAAATTCTGTCTGAATGGTTTCCGAAGAACAAATCTCACGGAAGGTATCGTTTTTCAGTGCTTCACGGGCAAGGAAAGCCATATCACGGGCAGAACTGCCGTGACCATCACCTTCCAGCCCTGAAGGAGTTACGAAAAAGGTCTGTGAAAGACCGAGTTTTTCGGCACGCTGATTCATAAGCTCCGCAAAATTCTCAGCAGAGCCTGCAATTTTTACAGCAGCCGCATTTGCGGCATCATTGCCTGAAGGCAGAAGCATACCACAGCAAAGAGCGTATTTGGTAACAGTATCGCCTTCAACAAGTCCCATTGAAGAACCCTCGACCTTTATCGCATCGCTGTCAACCGTAAACTCATCAAAAAGTCCGCCGCTTTCAAGGCACAGCAGAACCGTCATTATCTTGGTAGTGCTTGCCATAGGAAGCTTTTCATTGGCATTTTCGGCAAAAACCGTTTCACCCGTATCGGCTGATATCAGAATCGAAGCCCTTGCGGAAGGCTCAGGTTTTTCGGCGGCAAATCCGCATAAAGGAGAACCTGCCGCAACTGTCAGTAAAGCTGTAAAAACAGCGGTAAAAAGCTTATTCATGCATATTCCTCCGAACTATTTTGATCAGCACTTCATTGTACAGTTTAATAGTATGCAGAGGAACAGGCAGTTATGAATCAGTTGATGGCAACAGTACCGTCAGCGGAATCAGAATTGCCCTCATCACCACCGTTTTTGCGGTTTTTGATGATACCGGAAATTTTGTCAATAATGGCAGGAGCTTTTTCAATAGCATTGCTTATCGGATCGCTTGAACCCTCCATAGATACCATTTTAGCTGAACCATCGGGTGAAATTACAAGGAATCCCTGTGGCTGGATAGATACGCCTGCACCTGCACCGCCGCCGAAAAGGTCTTTATCATACTTTGAAGGGAGGTCAGAACCGCCCGAAGCAAAGCCGTAGGAAACCTTTGAAACCGGAATGATGGTAGTGCCGTCAGCAAGCTTTATAGGCTCACCGATAATTGCGTTTACATCAGCCATTTCCTTGATTTTTTCAATGGACATACCTAAAATGTCTGTAACAGGTGTTTTATTTGTACTCATGATATATTACCTCGTTTCTGCCTTTCGGCTGATTTTTTCTTTTTGAAATTTCTGATTTTATCCGGCAGGAAAGTTCTGAAAAGATATGTTATCAGAAACCATATTCCTGCAATAACCGCTATACCTGCACGGAAGAACATTCTGCATGAGCAGTCCCATCTGCCCTTGCTTAATCCAAATCCTGCATTGACATCAACTGTTTTGAGTTTTACAGTAAAAAGCGTACTCATAACACCGAGTGTATTATAAATACCTCCGCTTATCCTGCCGTAATTCAAGGCACACTTATAAGCGTCGAGGTCGGCGATAACAAAGTCAATATAGAGGTCCTGAAAATGGAAGCCCTTGAAAATTTTCAGAAGCGGACGCTGTGCACTTTCCCATATACCGATTCCAAGCTCTGCCCAATCACCGAGCGAACGTTTTTCCTTAGTTTCTTCATCATCTTCCTGTACTTCATCTTCAAAAGTGTCATTGTCAGTTTTTTTCTTTCTGCCGAAGAGCTTCTTTTTTTCGGGTTTCGGCTCATTATCCCATTCAATTTCGTCCATGTCCGAATCTGTCATGGAGGGTTCATATTCGGTTTCGTATGAAGTGTCAGTATTTCCGAAATTTTCGGATTCAGGAGCATCAAAATCGAAATCTGCAAGGAAATCATCATCATTCACAACAGATTTCCGCTTTTTAGATTTATCCTTTTTATCCTTTTTCTCTTTGATTTTCTTAGGTTTTTCAGGCTTTTTCGGTTTATTCCTCCACTTTTTTATCCAGCCGAGAACACCTCCGCCCTCCGAATTAAGGACAGTAATGAACCATGCCTTTACCGAAAATTCAAGTTTACCGTCAATAAAGCTGAACTCCGCACCCACGGGTACAATAAGGATAAGCAGTATCAAGCCGAAAACGGCAAGAAGCACATAAAGCAGAATTTTAAGTATTATCATTCATGCCGCCCCTTTCAAATGTTTTTAGAATAACACCTTACAATCTTTTTGCAGTGTTGCCTTAGAGGTGTATTTCGTCTGATTCATCATTTTCTTCCATATCATTCACAGTAACGCAGTCCTGACCGGGAAGCGGCGGAAGGTCTGCAATTGAGCCGAGTCCGAAGCTTCGCAGGAAAACGGAAGTAGTGCGGTATACAACGGGTTTGCCCGGAATATCGAGTCTGCCTGCCTCCTCAACGAGTCCTTTTTCGATAAGGTTATTGATAACAGAGCCACTGTCTATTCCCCTGACGTTTTCCACAAACCCTTTGGAAACAGGCTGATTATAGGCGATTACTGTAAGAACCTCCATAGCCGCATTTGAAAGCGGAGCAGAACGTTTGCTTTCAACTGCCGCCCTGACCTGAGGAGCAAAACGCTCACAGGTACACATCTGGTAGCTGTCATCAAACTTTTTAATGCATATACCGCTTCCGTTATCGGAATAGCGTTCATTCAGGATACCTATAAGATTTGGCAGACTTTCTGCATCTATACCGCTTGCCTCAGAAAGTCTTGAAAGCCCGATAGGTTCACCGCTTGCAAAAATAACGGCTTCTAAAGCTCCGAGTTTATCTTTGATTTCCAACGTTTTCTGCCTCCGTCCTTTCTGCTTTTAAGGTATACAGTCAAGTTATCTTCACTTATTGATATTCTGCCGAAACGTGTAAGTTCAAGAACTGCAAGAAAGGTAGCCACTCTTGCAGAACGGTCAGTTACGCCTTCGTAAAGTCTTTCCATGCTTACCTCGCCTGTTGAGTACAGTTCACGAAGGATATGGACAACTTTCGTAAGAACAGGAACTATTTTCCGCTTAACAACTGAATTTATCTTGTTTTCAATATGAATCCTGCCTGTTTCAGCCTTGATGTTCTTGGTGTTCATAGAACTGTAAACAGCGGCAAGCTTTTCAGGCTCATGCACGAGGTCATAGGTCATATCAGCCTTTATTTTCAGCGGACTGCGGACGTATATGCTGTTTCCGACATACATTTCGGATAAAACTGCGGCGGCTTTTTTGCAAATTGAATATTCTATCAAAGCACCCTCAAGCTCTTTTTTCATCTGCTCTGCTTCTTCAGGCTGAGGAAGGAGAGAAGCCGTTTTAATGTATATCAGTCTTGCCGCCATTTCGAGAAATTCACCTGCAAGCTCAAGGTTTTGTTCATTAGCCTGTTCAATATAAAGCAGATACTGCTCAAGAAGTTTTGATATCTCTATATCGCATATATCAAGCTTATGCTTTGCTATCAGGCTGAGAAGCAAGTCAAGAGGACCTTCAAAGACCTCCAGTCTGAACGACAATTGCTTCATTTATATCCCCCATCTCACTTTGGGTATCCATTCAACAGCTAACCAGATAAGATTGCTTATTTTGGTGCTTAAAAAAATAAGAGGATTTAAATTTGAAGGAATTTGGTTTAAGACTATAATAAATGCGAAGAAGCCGATACTTACTTCTCTCTGATGCTGATAGAACCAGCGGTCAAACTTTTCGCTGGTAAAATAGCGGAGAACGTTGAAACCGTCAAGCGGCGGAACAGGGATAAGGTTAAATATTGCAAGTCCGACATTCACGCTGACGAGATATTCCAGAATCACCAATGCTCCCCAAAGCGGAG
>JAZQND010000152.1:0-20131 GCA_045627145.1 Ruminococcus sp.
GGTACTGACTATCACTCTCACCTCGGCACTCGCCGTGGCGGTATGACCTCGTACTCAGAAAAGGACGGCTTCCAGAGAAATATCCACAGTATCGAAAATTCTCCATTCAGAACTAAATTTGAAAACGACGTTGTTGCTATGAGAGGCAAGCTCTGTATCGGCTGTATCAGCGATACAGATCCTCAGCCTATCTTAGTACGCTCAAAAATGGGTATATATGCTATTTGCTCTGTTGGTATCATCCGCAATGCAGACAAGCTTGTTGACGAACTCCTTGAAAAAGGCTGTGCCAACTTTGAAACAATGAGCAGCGGAAAGATAAATTCAGGCGACCTTATCGGTGCTTTGATAGCCCAGAGAGATAATTTCGTTGACGGTATCCGCTATGCACAAAGCAAGATAGAGGGTACTATGTCACTCATTATCCTCACAAAAGACAGTATTATCGCTGCCCGTGACCAGTTCGGCAGACTTCCTATCGTAATAGGCAAACGCAGCGACGGATTCTGCCTTTCAACAGAATCATTCGCCTTCCAGAAACTCGGCTATTCTCCCTACAAGGAACTCAAAGCAGGCGAAATAGTCAAGCTTACTGCCGATGAATGTCAGATTCTTGCTGATGGCGATAAGTCCAAAATGAATATATGCTCATTTCTCTGGACATATTACGGCTATCCGAATGCAGTTTATGAAGGTGTCAACGTTGAAGTCATGAGAACCAGAAACGGCGAAATAATGGCTGAAAACGATATCAAGGCAGGTATGCTTCCTGATGTTGACTATGTATGCGGCGTTCCTGATTCAGGTACTCCTCACGCTATCGGCTATGCAAACAGAAGCGGTATACCGTTTGCCCGTCCGTTCATCAAGTATACCCCTACATGGCCGAGAAGCTTCATGCCTACAAACCAGAATATGAGAAATCAGGTCGCAAAAATGAAGCTTATCCCTGTTCATGAGCTTATTGAGGGCAAACGTCTGCTTTTCGTTGACGACAGTATCGTTCGTGGTACTCAGATGAGAGAAACAGTTGAATTTCTTTACGAAAACGGTGCTAAGGAAGTTCACATGCGTTCTGCTTGTCCGCCTATCATGTACGGCTGCAAATACCTCAACTTCTCAAGAAGCCACTCAGAACTTGAACTTATCGCAAGACAGATCATTGATGAGTTTGAAGGTGCTGAAGGTGTGAAATATATCGAAGAATACAGCGATACCAATACAGAAAGGGGCAGACGTATGCGTGACGAAATATGCCGCAGACTCAAGCTCACTTCTCTGGAATTCCAGTCGCTCCCCGGTACAGTTGACGCTATCGGTCTTGAAAAGTGCAATCTCTGTACCTATTGCTGGAACGGTCAGGAATAATCATTTTTATGCGGAATTATTGCAGCACCCGCACAAAGATTGTGCGGCAGAAATGCAGTCTGATTTTTGTGCGGTGCGGCTTTTATTTTTCCCGATTACATTATAACGGAGGATTTTTTTATGAACAACAGTTTTTCCGAAAGCTATAAAAAAGCCGGAGTTGACGTAACCGCAGGCTATAAGTCTGTCGAACTCATGAAGGAACATATCGCAAGAACCATGATTCCCGGTGTTATTTCGGGTATCGGCGGTTTCGGCGGCCTTTTTGAACTCGATATGACAGGTATCTCCAAGCCTGTTCTCGTTTCCGGTACTGACGGTGTTGGTACTAAAATAAAAATTGCTTTCACTATGGATAAGCATGATACTGTAGGTATCGACTGCGTTGCCATGTGTGTCAACGATATCATCTGCTGCGGTGCAAAACCACAGTTTTTCCTCGACTACATTGCCTGCGGAAAAAACTACCCTGAAAAAATCGCTCAGATAGTTTCAGGCGTTGCCGAAGGCTGCGTTCAGGCAGAATGTGCCCTTATCGGCGGCGAAACTGCCGAACACCCCGGTCTTATGCCTGAAAATGAGTACGACCTCGCCGGATTCTCTGTCGGAGTTGTTGACAAGGATAAGATTCTTCAGCCCGATACACAGAAGGCAGGAGATGTTCTTATTGCTATCAAGTCAAGCGGCGTTCACTCAAACGGATTCTCTCTTGTAAGAAGCGTTTTCGATGTTAACGAACAAAACCTCTCCATGCACTTCGATGACCTCGGTGCAACTCTCGGAGAAACTCTCCTTACTCCTACACGCATCTATGTCAAGGCTGTTATGAACCTTATCAAAAATGTAAACGTAAAGTCCGTTTCCCATATCACAGGCGGCGGATTCTATGAGAATATCCCACGTTCACTTCCAAAGAATCTCGCTGCAAAAATTGAAAGAAATGCTGTTCAGGTTCTTCCGATATTTGACCTTATCCAGAGAACAGGCAATATCCCTGAGCGTGATATGTTCAATACCTTTAATATGGGTGTCGGAATGATAGTATGCGTTGACAAAAATGACGCTGACAAGGCTGTTGCAGCTATCAAGGCTGTCGGTGAGGATGCTTATGTTCTTGGTGAACTTACAGAATCAGAGGAAGGCGTTATCATCTGCTGATAAACTATTTGCATAAGAGCCTGTGCGGTGTTGCCTTAAACCGGCTCTAAGTGTGAAAACCGAATAACTGACCGCACTTTTTCCTGTGCGGTCATGCTCTTTAAGACGGTGATGTATATGAAATGTAAACTGCTGCTTTCTTTCATCTCTGCTGCAATTGCCGCAGCTTCTGTTTCCGTTTGTATCAATGCTGTTTCCGCACTTTCAATGGATTACTGTCCTGATAATACGATCAACTGCTTCGATGTTATTGCTGCAAGAAAAAGGGGGGCTTCCGCTGAAGAACTGAAAAATCTCCGTGATTTTATTCTCGCAGAAAATACTTCTCCGCAGCAGACGGATACTGCCGACTTCCGGACAGATTATCCTATCGACGAAAGCTGTATCCTTGAACCCAAAGGCACTGTCCATACCGGCGATGGAACATTCTATGGAGGCGGATATGTCGGCGGTCATGCCATGCTTGATCCGGTTTCCAAAGACTACTGGATAGTTGCCATGAACCACTCCGATTACAATGAAGCCCAGCTTGCAGGTGCTTATATTGAGGTCACAGGTGAACTGGGAACTATAAAAATGCTTGTCACAGATGAACTTCCCGAAGGCAAGAAAGGTGACCTTGACCTCTATACTGATGCTTTCCCGCTTATCGCCCCTGTCGAAAAAGGACGTGTACCGGTAAGCTGGAAAATTATCCCGCTGGATTCTGCTGCTGATGCACCGATCTCTTTCAAATATAAGGAAGGAAGCACCGAATTCTGGTGCGGAGTACAGGTGAGAAATCATCGTTACCCTATAACAAAACTTGAATATCTTAATGAAAACGGTGAATTTGTTGAGATAAAGCGTCGCCCCTATAACTATTTTGAATCAAGAGATATGGGTAAAGGCCCGTTTACGTTCCGTATTACCGATATCTATGGTCAGGTCGTTGTTGACAGAGACATTCCTCTCTGCACCGACGATACAGTTATTATTCCCGGTCATGTTCAATTTCCTGAATAATATCCTACCGCTTCATGAGCGTTACGAAAGGAGCAGAAGCCATTGTTTTTTCTAATTGTCACAGGAATTATCCTTACGATTCTCGGATTACTGATATGTTTAAGATACCGCAATAAATATTCGGTTTACAGAACATTCCCTGCCGATGTTCTCGGTTACCGCACACGAAACGAAAATGTTAACGGCAAGGAACAGGAATACTTCTGCGTTGTCGTAAGCTACATGAAGGACGGCGAAGATATCCACGCTGATTATGTGAGATATGTTCCCGCCGAAAAGGTGCCATACAAGCGTGGCGATAAAATATCAATACAGGTCACGCCTTCATCACCCAAAACTTTCCTATATACCGAAGAAGTAAGGGGGACTTCCGCTTTTGGTGCTGCACTCGTCATAGGCGGTCTGCTTACCGTTATATTTCATCTTTTGCTAAGAATTTCCTGAACCATTCATTCTGATAACCGGAGGTAACTACTAATGAAAAAAATTGTCGTACTTGTTTCAGGCGGCGGCACTAATTTACAGGCTCTTATTGATGCTGAAAAAAGCGGTATCATTCAGGGCGGTAAAATAACCTGTGTTATTTCTTCAAATCCAAATGCCTACGCTCTCGAAAGAGCAAAACTCAACGGCATTCCCACAAGAGTGCTTTCACGCAAGGCTTTCAGCGATCCTGTAAGCTACAGCCATGCCATTCTCAATATCCTCAATGAGGAAAATGCCGACCTCGTTGTTCTTGCCGGCTTCATGACCATTCTCGATAAATGTGTCACACAAGCCTATGCATATAAAATCATAAATGTTCACCCTGCACTTATCCCGTCTTTCTGCGGTGAAGGCTACTACGGTCTGAAAGTCCATGCCGCCGCACTGCAATACGGCGTTAAAGTCAGCGGTGCAACCATTCATTTCGTCAACGAACAAGCCGATGCAGGTGCAATAATCCTTCAGGGGGTTGTAGATGTCGAAAATGACGATACTCCTGAAACCCTCCAGAAACGTATCATGGAGAATGTTGAATGGAAACTCCTTCCAAAAGCTGTTTCTCTTTTCTGTCAGGATAAAATCGAAATTATCGACGAAAAAGCTTATATTAAACCATAATGCAGAAGACGTCACTTCCCGACGTTGACTATAAACACAAAGGAGAATATTTATTATGATAAAACTTGATATCGCAAAGGAACTCAGTTCAAATGCTTATCCCGGCAGAGGTATAATCATAGGCAAAAGCAATTGCGGAAAATATGCTGTTACTGCTTATTTCATCATGGGCAGAAGTGAAAACAGCCGCAACCGTGTTTTCGTTGAGGACGGCGACGGTATACGCACTCAGGCTTTCGATCCTTCAAAGCTTACCGATCCCCACCTTATAATCTACGCTCCTGTCCGTGTTCTCGGAAATAAGCTTATCGTTACAAACGGTGACCAGACTGACACTATTTACGATTTGATGGATAAACAGCAGACATTTGAACAGTCTCTCCGCACAAGAGAATTTGAGGACGATGCTCCTAACTTCACTCCTCGTATTTCAGGTATCCTCCACTTTGAGGACGGCGGCTTCAACTATGCTATGTCTATCCTCAAAAGTGCTAACGGCAACCCTGATTCATGCCAGAGATATACCTTCTCCTACAGCAACCCTGTAAACGGTGAGGGACGTTTCATTCACACATACATGGGCGACGGCAATCCGCTTCCAAGCTTCGAGGGTGAACCTACTCTCGTCGGAATTTCCGGAAATATCGACGAATTTACAGATATGATATGGAATAACCTCAATGCTGACAACAAGGTATCTCTCTTTGTTCGCTTTGTTGACCTCGCAACAGGCAAGGCTGAAACAAGAATCGTAAACAAGAACAAGTAATATATACCTGATAAAGGAGAACTCCATGATCGTTTCATTTGACCTCGATGATACTCTTTTCATAAGTTCCAAAAGAACACCTGCTGAAAAAAGCTTATGTTCCCGTTCAGTCTTATTTACCATGACAGACTGCGGCTCGGCACTAAAAAGCTGTTTAAGTATCTGCGTGAAAACGATATTCAGATATGGATATATACTACGTCTTTCAGGTCATTGCATTATATACGTTCTCTTTTCAGGCACTATGTTCTGCATCTTGACAACATCATAAACAGCACAGTCCACCAGAAAGAGGTTCAGGGAAGCCGTGCAGATGCCATGCCTTCAAAATACCCGTCAAAATACCGTATATCGCTTCATGTGGACGATGACAAATCAGTCGGAAGCAACGGAAAGCTTTACGGTTTCAACGTGTACCTCATCACTGACGATGACAGTGAATGGGTTGAAAATATCATTGAAAAAATAAATCATATCCGCAGATTACAAAGCGGAAATTAATTTACAGGAGGACACTATCATGTCAAACGAAATGCAGTTAAAATACGGCTGTAACCCAAATCAGAAGCCATCAAGAGTATATATGGCTGACGGCAGCGAACTTCCTATCGAGGTTCTCTGCGGAAAACCGGGATATATAAATCTTCTCGATGCTTTCAACGGCTGGCAGCTTGTTAATGAACTTAAAAAGGCAACAGGTGTCTGTGCTGCTACTTCCTTCAAACACGTTTCACCTGCCGGTGCTGCTATAGGCAGACCTCTCAGCGACGACCTCAAGAAAATCTACTGGGTTGACGATTTAGGTGAGCTTTCACCACTCGCTTCTGCTTATGCAAGAGCAAGAGGTGCAGACAGAATGTCATCATACGGCGATTTTATTGCTCTTTCAGATAAGGTTGACGTTTGCACAGCAAAGATGATTCAGCGTGAGGTTTCAGACGGCGTTATCGCTCCTGATTACGACGATGAGGCACTTGAAATTCTCAAATCAAAGAGAAAGGGTACTTACTGCATTCTCAAAATCGACGAAAACTATAAGCCTGCTCCTATCGAAACAAAACAGGTTTACGGCGTTTCCTTTGAACAGGGCAGAAATGAACTTGATATCAACAAGGAACTCCTATCAAATGTTGTAACCAACAACAAAGATATCCCTGCTGATAAGCTTGATGACCTTATGATATCACTCATTACTCTTAAATACACACAGTCCAACTCCGTATGCTACGTTAAGGACGGTCAGGCAATCGGTATCGGTGCAGGACAGCAGTCAAGAATCCACTGCACACGTCTTGCAGGTCAGAAGGCTGACAACTGGTGGCTCAGACAGTCTCCACAGGTAATGGGACTCCAGTTTGTTGACGAAATCCGCCGTGCAGACCGTGACAACGCTATCGACGTTTACATCGGCGATGAATATGAGGACGTTCTTGCAGAAGGTACATGGCAGAATATCTTCAAGGTTAAGCCTGCTGTATTCACAAGAGAAGAAAAGAAGGCTTGGCTTGCCAAGAATACAGGCGTCTGCCTCGGTTCAGATGCTTTCTTCCCATTCGGTGACAACATTGAACGTGCTAAAAAGTCCGGCGTTGAATATATTGCAGAACCGGGCGGCTCTATCCGTGACGACAATGTTATTGGAACCTGCAATAAATATAATATCGCTATGGCATTCACAGGAATCCGTCTTTTCCACCACTGATAACTCCGAATGACGGACAGTGTTTGTCCATACATTAACATGGAGAATTTACAATGAAATATAAATCAATATCAGTTCAAAAGCTCTATGCAATATCTGCTGTTCTCACAGGTATATACGTTCTGCTTTCCGTACTTGCCTATTGCTTTTCAGACATTACGGTAAACCTTATTGCAGACGATTTCTTCAAAGAACAGCATCCTGAATTACGCATAGCTGCTATGAATAAACTACAGCTTTCAGTTTTTGAAATTATTGTCTGGTTTCCTTATTTCAAATATGTCTTAGGCTGTCTGGAACTTGGCTTCTCTGAAAAAAGATGCCGCAAAACCTTTAAGGCTGCACCCGCATTCTGGCTTATCGGATTTATAGGCGAACATGTCTTTATCTGCATTAAAGCCGCAACCGCAAATTTCCAGTCAGAAGGCTGGATAATTCAGAAAGCAGAATATGTATGCTTCTTCTTCTGTATTTTGAATATCGCTTCACTGGTTGTGGTATGCACTTCCGCAGCCCTCGGTCTTGACGAAATAAGACACATGGATCACATGAAATAAAACATAACACCGCATATTCTTTGCCAATAATTTTTTCAAAGAATATGCGGTTTTTTAAGGAGATAAAGAAATGCAAAAACCTAAATTTATTAAAATTGCTTACACCATATCAACTGTATTATTTTTCTTGGATATTCTTTTCAAAACTATAATTACACTTAATCCACAAATTGCTTTAAACATAACAGGTTACCCAAGAAGCGAATTGCTTAAAACTCCGCTTAACACTAACGCAGTTTATATACTTATCTTATACGGTCTGCTTGATTCGGTTTTTCTTATCATCTGCCTGATAAACCTTTTTCCTAAAAATACAAGCTCAAATCGTTCATTAAGCTCTCTAATAATTTCAGCAGTTTTTATTCCTATACTTGATTTTTCTTCTAATTATATTTATCCGCTTGTACTTAAATATACAACTTCAGATTCAAACGCCTTTATACTGGTATCACTTATTTCAAATGCACAGAAAATAGTCGGTTATCTGCATACTTACGGCTTGTTAGTGCTTTTTTGTACAGCTTCCGTTGAACTTTACATAGCAAAAAACAATAAGCAGACTTGAAATGCCTGCTTTTTTATGATATACTATATTATGAGCCTATTTCACCGGTATTTTACGCTGAACAAGCTCTCACGCAATATCAAAGCTCATCTGAAAGCTTTTTGATGCTGCAATAATGTTGAATATTCAGGAGGATTATCCCAATGAAAAATATTTTAGTCGTAGGCGGAGGCGGACGTGAACACGCAATTATTATGAAGCTTGCTGAAAGTCCGAAGGTTGAAAAGATTTACTGTACTCCGGGCAATGGCGGAATTTCAAAATATGCTGAATGCTTTGATACAGCCGCTACCGATATTGAAGGTGTAGTTGCACTTGCAAAAAAACTTAACCCCGATATGGTCGTTGTAGCACCTGATGATCCGCTTGTTCTCGGTATGGTCGATGCACTCAACGCAGAAGGCTTCATGACTTTCGGCCCGAAAGCAAATGCCGCTATTATTGAAGGTTCTAAGGTTTTCTCAAAGGAACTCATGAAAAAATACAATATCCCAACCGCTTTCTACGAAGTGTTTACAGAGTCTGAAAAAGCCATCGCCTACCTCAAAGAACAAAACTCCTACCCTGCTGTTATCAAGGCTGACGGTCTTGCTCTCGGAAAGGGTGTTATAATCGCACAGAACGAAGAAGAAGCTGTTCAGGCTGTTCATGATATGATAGATGAACTTAAATTCGGCAAAAGCTCTGCCCGTATCGTTATAGAAGAATTCCTTACAGGCCCTGAAGTTTCAGTTCTCTCATTCACAGACGGAAAAACTATGGTTCCGATGATATCCTCTATGGATCATAAACGTGCGTTGGACGGCGATATGGGACTCAATACAGGCGGTATGGGTACTGTTTCTCCAAACCCTTACTATACCGACGATATCGCAAAGGAATGCATGGAAAAAATCTTCCTTCCGACTATGAACGCCATGAATGCCGAAGGACGTACCTTTGAAGGCTGTCTGTATTTCGGTCTTATGCTCACTCCAAAGGGACCAAAGGTAATTGAATATAACTGCCGCTTCGGAGATCCTGAAACACAGGTAGTTCTTCCTATGCTTGACGCTGACCTCTACGATATCTTTGAGGCAATTTTCAACCACGAACTTGACAAGGTTGATATCAAATGGAATAAGGGAAGCTGTGCCTGCGTTGTTATGGCAAGCGGCGGCTATCCTGAAAGCTATAACAAAGGCATCGAAATGAACGGCTTTGACAATATGGGACAGGTTGAAAACTGTTTCGTTTACCATGCAGGTACTAAGCTTTCAGATGACGGAAAATTCCTTACAAACGGCGGACGTGTCATCGGTGTTACCGCAAGAGGCGAAAACCTTCAGGCTGCTCTTGATACCGCATACAGCGGCGTAAAGAAAATCAGCTTCGATAAGGCGCACTACAGAAATGATATCGGACAGAGAGCTTTGAAAGCCCTCGGCTAAGGAGCATATCATGCATGAAAGACTTAAATTCGGAGTAAAACTCGCACTCATCGGAAATGCCCTGTTTATTGCGTTTGGTCTTGTCTGCCTGTTTTACTATAAAACCTACAACAGTGAAAGCACATTCTCGAAAATTCTGGAAATTCTGGCTTATCTCTGTGAAATTTCAGGTTTTCTTACACTTGCATATTCAGATTATCTCATCTCAACAAGCATTAGAGACAGATTCTGGCTGAAACTCGGATTCAGCGTTTATATTGTCCTTGAAGCCGTTATGATGATTTTTGAACTTAATTCCTATCATCTTGATTTTTATAAACCATATTCACTCGGTCTTGCAATATTTCATGCCCTTATCTCAGCGGCAGTTTGTTTCTCATTCCTGCTGTTTGATATGCATAACTCAAAATATGAAGCAGTTATAATTATATGTACAGGCATTATTTTCGGCGGTATGCTTGGAAATATCATCGGTGTCAGAATTTATTTCAGTATTATTGTAAATGCCATTTCGTTTACCTTCCTTTTCTTTAAAACCCAAAAAATGCTTGAAAATGAAGATATCGAAATAGACTGTCACGGTGATCCTGCCCATGTTGCTACATATTCTTCAAACGACTTCTTTAAAGACTAAAAGCTGCACCGCACAGTAAGTATCATTATTGTGCGGTGCTTATTTAAGGCAACACCGCACAAAGCACGTCTGACGACTTTGTACGTCATAAGCTTGCATATTTTCCGTCATATTACACAGAAATTCCTTGTCATACGACAGTATGCCTGCGGAATTTCTATTCAATCTGACGAAAAATCTGACTGTGTTTCTGCCGCACAATCTTTGTGCGGTGTTGCCTTAATTTTTTCCCAAAAAACACTTGCAATAATCGGCGATATATGGTATAATTTAGATTGTATTTAACAGCCGTCAGGCAGAATGGAGATAATTATGAATCTGAAAAAAATTATTAGTGCTGCCGCAGCAGTTTCTTTGACAGCCGCTGCTGCCGCAAGTACCGCTATGAATGTATTTGCTGAAGGTGGTACATCTGTATCATCAACCGCTGCTAATTCTTCTTCATCCGCAATGGTCACACTTGTACTTCCTCTTGCAATCATGTTCGTACTGCTTTATTTTATGGCTATCAGACCTCAGAAGAAACAGGAACAGGCTATGAAAGATATGCAGGCAAGTATTCAGGTTGGAGATGAAGTTGTAACAGGCGGCGGTATCGTAGGCATAGTTGTAAGCATTGGCGATGATACTGTTGTTATTGAAACAGGCGGTGCAAAGCACAAACTCAGAATCAAAAACTGGGCTATCACAGAAAACGTAACAGCTTCTGAACGTGCAAAGGCTGCAAAGGCAACAGGTTCAAAGAAAACTTCTGTTTCATCGGCAGCAGTAATTGATGATGACAACAAAAAATCAAAGAAAAACAACAAAGATAACAGCGATAATAAAGATAAAAAAAATAACAGCAATGAATGAAAAACAAAGCCTCCGCATAGAATTGTCTTAACAATTCTATAAGGAGGTTTTTTATGCGGAAAAAAAGTTTTAATTTCTGGTCATATCTCAGTTTAAGTATTATACTTTCGGCTTTCATAGGATTTGCGGTTTCTGTAATGCTTTCCTGCGGATTTGCCGCACTGATTTTCTATGTATTGAAGGATATGGGCTTATCAGCCGTTTTCGCCGCCATTTCACTTGCTGTCGGTGCTTATGCGGGTTCTTATATATGCGGCAAATACAGGCGGCACAGAGGGCTTTTTGAGGGTATTCTGTGCAGTCTGGCACTTTCTGTATTTTTATTAATCATGGGAACTGCCATAGGTTCAGACTTCCCTGATATAAAAAAGTTCCTCCTGCTTACCATATTCGGTGCGGCAGGAGGAGTAAGCGGAGTTAACTCAAAACGTCCGCTGAAACTTATGGATTAATCAATAATCACCTGATGTATCTTCCATAAGTTTAAATTCTATATTGAAGTAATCAAATTTACCGTCTTTAAATCTTGCACAGGTTGCGGGAACTTTGTCGCCTGCGGCATAATTTCCGCTTATTTTATTATAAAGCTCGTCATAGGTTGAAACAGGAACTTCATTTATTTCTGTTATAAAGTCACCCGGTTTAAGTTCGGTTTTAGCGATATCGCAGTCCTCTGAAATTTCTGATATATAAATTCCCTTAAAATCTTCAGGGAGTTCTTCTTTTATGGTTTCTTCAATGAGTTCACGTTTGGAGGCATTTGACATATCAATAAGCTGAATGCCTATGCGGAAACGTCCTGCTATGAAGCCGTTATTGATAAGCTCCTCAATTATCGGCTTGACCTCATTTATAGAAATAGCAAATCCAAGTCCTTCAAAGCTTGAACTAACATACTTTGAAGAAGTTACGCCTATTACCTGACCGTACATATTTACCAATGCACCGCCCGAATTTCCCGGACTGATATCAGCATTGGTCTGTATGCATTCCATATCAAAGCCTGTTGATTCACCTCTTATCTGACGTTTTATGGCAGAGATGATACCGTCTGTTACAGTGCTTGAAAGATTTGCAGGGTTGCCTATTGCAATTACGGCTTCTCCGACTACAGCTTCATCTGAATTTCCAAGAACGGCAGGTGTAAGGTCATTTGCATTTACCTTTATTACAGCAATATCGGTTTTGGCATCTCTGCCGACTATCTTTGCACCAAAAGTATCATCATCAATAGTCTTAACCGTATGGTAGCCTTCTGTACTCAAAACATGGGCATTTGTAACGATATATCCGTCCTTTGATATCACTATGCCTGAACCTGTTCCGATAAGTTCTTTATGTGCGGCATCGCTGTAAACATAAATTTCAACGATTGAAGGTCTGACGAGTGCAGCAACGCCTTCTGTAGTATATTTTCCGTTTTCGTCCTTAAAATTCTCAAGGTCATTTGCACCTTCAGGTTTATTTTCGCTGTAGAGGACTACATTCCCCACATTGCCGATTTTTCCTAAATTTCTTTTACTGTTTACAACATCATAAACAATTCCGAAAACTGAAATAAGTATACAAATAATCAGCAGAATAATCAACAGCATAGTTGTAAGAGATTCATTTTTCTTCTCTTTTTCAGGATTCGGATATAAATTCTGCATATTATTGTACATTCCCTCCGGAGGGATATTAGCTCTGTTGTTATATCCGTCAAAACCTATCGGCTGATACATAAATTCATCATAAACAGGTCTGCGTGGAGCATTATTGTTCTGCGGAGGCGGTGCGGCATTTCCGTTTTGCGGCGGAGGTGCGGCGTTTCCGTTTTGCACCGGCGGCGGTGTGGTTGGTGCATTATTTTCATTCACAGGCGGAACACTGTTATTCGGCATCTGACTGTAAACGTCCTGCATACCGACCTGTTCACTGTTCACCGTCTGCTGAGGAATATCATTTGCCGGCTGAACCTCCTGCTCTGCATTCTGAACAGCATTATCCGAATTTTCATATACTGATGTACTGTTTGATGCTTCTGACTTGACCAGATTTATTGAGCTTTTATTATTTTCATCTGATGTATTATTCAATACTTCATCGGCAGTTTCAGGAACATTTGGAATATTATTTTCCTCTCCTCCGCTGCTGTAAAAGATATCATCCTTATCTTCCATAAATTATCCTTTCTTTGATATGCTTCTCTTTTCCGGAATCTGAATCAAAAACTCCGTATACTCACCGTGTACACTCTTTACAACTATATGACCGTCGTGAAGGTGAACGATTTTTCTTGATATTGAAAGTCCAAGACCAAGACCTGTTGTGTCTTTGCCACGGGAAGAATCTGTCTTATAGAATCTGTCAAAAACCTGCTGTATTTCAGTATTTGTCAAACCTTCTCCTGTATTTTTTATGCCTATGGTAACAGTTCCGTTGACATTTTCAAAGCGGAAGCTGAGTGTACCCCTTTCATTAATGAATTTGACTGCATTTTCAACAAGATTATAAATGACCTGCTGCATAAGGTCTGCGTCAACAACAGCGTCAATGCGTCCGCTTCCAAGACCTTCCACCTCAAGGTGTTTATCGTCGATTTTCTTTTCAAACATAAGAACTGTCTGAATAACAAGGTCTGTCAGATTGGTTTCCTGGAAATTCGGAGAAAGAGTTCCCGTTTCAAATCTTGACATATTGAGCATTGAACTTATCAGTATTTTAAGACGCTTTATCTCATTTGAAACAAGTATAAGATATTCATTCTGACGTGATTTTGGAATAGTACCGTCAAGAATACCGTCAACGAAACCTCCTATAGTAGTCATAGGGGTACGCAGTTCGTGTGAAACGTTTGCAATGAAGGTCTTACTTGTATCCTCACTGGTTGCAACATTTGTGGCGACCGTATTTACATATTCCGCAATTTCCTTATTAGCTCCGGGAACATCTGTCGGTATGCTTTCCGAGAAATCTCCTCTTGCATACATCTCGGCAACACGCATAAAATCATACTCATAAGCCGCCTGTCTTCCAAATTTGCGTTCAAGAATAAAATATGCAACAGCACCGCAGAGTATACCCACAGCCGAATATATCAGAACCATTTTGGTTGTAAAGCCGTTTATGTCGTTGGAACGCTCATATACAGCAATATAGGCAGTTATCGGAAGAAGTTCGCCGTCATGCTTCATAAAGAACTGTGAAGCATAGAGTATATATGGTTCGTTTTTTGAAATACGGCTCGTATCAAAATCAAGGTAATCGCTTTCATTAAGCTCCTCTATCATAGAGGCGGACAATTCCGAAATTTCAGCAATTTTAGAACTCTGTTCATTTGAATAATCAAGAGCAGAAAGAATACTGCTTCCGTTTTCGTCATAAATAACTATTATGCGGTTTCCGTAATCAGAAAAATTCTGATGAAGTGAAAGTACATTTGAATTTTTAACATCACCTGTAAGGTTATATTCGTCCTTCAGACACTCAACGAAAAGGTCACCTGTCTGCTGGAGCGAATCAAGCCTGTGTGTTTTGTAAAGAGCTGAACTAAGAGATATTATCACAACTCCGAATATTACTATTATAGAAAAAATAATAAAAAATGTTTTCCTGAAAAGTTTATAGTAAGAACTGTTTTTATTGCTCACAGATATCCCCCCTGTTGGCTTAAATGCAATACCGCAGAAGCTTCACGGTATCGTTTATAAAACAAAGGGGACAAAAAGTCCCCTTAATTTCGGCATAAAATGCCTGCATTTCCTTTGAGGAAATAATAACCTTATTCTTCCTCGTCAGCCTCAAACTTATAGCCAACGCCCCATACGGTTTTCAAAGCCCATTTTTCAGAAATTCCTTCAAGCTTTTCACGCAGACGTTTTATATGAACGTCTATTGTACGGGAATCACCGTAATATTCAAAGCCCCAGACCTCATCAAGAAGCTGGTCACGGGTATAAACACGGTTCGGGTTTGAAGCGAGATAATAGAGAAGCTCCAGTTCCTTTGGAGGAGTGTCGATAATTTTTCCGTTTACTTTCAGTTCATAGCTATCCATATTAACGAGAAGCTTATCATAATGAACTTCTTTTGATTCAGGCTCAACCATACCTGTTCCAACACGTCTTGTAACGGCGTTGATTCGTGCGATTACTTCCTTTGCATCAAAAGGCTTAACGATATAATCGTCAGCACCGAGTTCAAGACCGATAACCTTATCTATAGTTTCTCCCTTGGCAGTTATCATAATAATAGGCACATTTGATATCTTTCTTATCTCACGGCAAACCTGCCAGCCGTCTTTACCGGGGAGCATAATATCAAGTAAAACCATATCGGGTGAAAGAGCTTTGAATTTTACTACGGCATCATCGCCATCATGGCAGAGAAGTACACTGTAGCCGTCCTTTTCAAGGTATAATCTCAATAAATCACAGATATTCTTATCATCATCAACAATTAAAACTTTTAGACCTTTTTCGTTTGTCATATAATTAACCCCTCTTTCTGTAATGAATAAGCCGTTTCTGAAATCAGCCGCAGGCGGTGATCAAACTCCATTTTATCTTACTTCGGCGTATATCACTTTTATTATACAGCAAAATGTTAAGAATGTCAATGAAAACGATATTTTTTTTATTTTTTTAGGATAAAGGGCATCTCTGTAAAACCGTTTTTCATAAGTGGGTTTTAGAGATGCCCTGAAGTTTTTCAGATCCTTTTCAAACAGGATGAAAAAACCGTTCCCGAAAGCGGGAACGGTTTTGATTATATTTAATCTGCGATCAAACGAGCTTGATAATAGCCATTTCAGCAGCGTCACCGTGACGAGGGCCGATCTTTACGATCTGTGTGTAACCGCCCTTTCTGTCTGCATACTTAGGAGCAATTTCGTCGAAAAGTTTCTTTGCAACGGACTCCTTTGTTACATATGCAAATACCTGACGCTTGGAGTGCAGATCATTATTTTTACCGATGGTTATCATCTTTTCTGCAACAGCACGAACTTCCTTAGCTCTTGTAACGGTTGTTTCAATCTGACCGTTTTCGAGAAGGAAAGTAACCATGCCTCTGAGCATAGCCTTTCTATGGTCAGATGTTCTGCCCAGCTTTCTTGTACCCGGCATTGTATTCACTCCTTTTTTGAATCAGTGCGTCCATACGCACGTTATATGTTTATTCCTCTTCTGAACTGAGATCGAAGCCCAATGACTGAAGCTTCTCCTTTACTTCGTCGAAGGATTTCTTTCCAAGGTTTCTAACCTTCATCATTTCTTCCTCAGACTTGTTGATCAAGTCATCCACGGTATTAATTCCGGCACGCTTTAAGCAATTGAATGAACGTACCGATAAGTCAAGATCCTCAATGGTCATCTCAAGGATTTTTTCCTTGCCCTTTTCGTCCTTTTCGACGAGGACTTCTGCTAATCCTGCCTCTTCTGAGAGGTCAATGAACAGCTTCAGATGCTCGTTGAGGAGATTGGCTGCCTGTGATAAAGCTTCCTTTGCAGAGATTGTACCGTCTGTCCAGACCTCCATTGTAAGCTTATCATAGTCGGTAACCTGACCGAGTCTTGTGTCCTCCACGGTGTAGTTTACCTTGAGAACAGGAGTATAGATGCTGTCTACAGCAATTACATCAACAGGGAAGTTTATCTGTTTCTTATTGCGTTCTGCTGAAACATATCCTCTGCCCTTGTCGATTGTAATTTCCATGTAGAGCTTTGCGTCCTTACCGAGTGTTGCGATATGCATACCCGGATCAAGAATATTAACCTCAGAATCGGTTTTTATGTCGCCTGCGGTAATTTCGCATTCGCCCTCTGCTTCTATATAGACTGTCTTAGGGCCTTCTCCGTAGAGTTTTGCCGTCAGTCCTTTAATACTGAGGATTATTTCGGTAACGTCTTCCTTAACGCCCGGAATAGTTGATAACTCGTGGTGAACTGTACCGTCCTTGCCCGAAAGCTTTACGGAAGTTACAGCCACACCGGGAAGTGAGGAGAGCAGCACACGTCTGAGGCTGTTTCCAAGTGTGATTCCGTATCCACGCTCCAGCGGTGCTAAAACGAATTTGCCGTATTTGCCGTCACTTTTAAGCTCGACAATATCAATATCAGGCTTATTAATTTTTTCCAGCATAAAAACCCTCCTATTTCGCAATAAATGTTTATTTCGAGTGCTGACGCTTCAAGTATTCTTCTTTTCAGATTACTTTGAATACAGCTCGACGATGAGGTGAGTAGCAACCTCGTAGTCAATATCCTCAGCTAATGGGAGACGATTAACCTTAGCAGAGAAGTCGTCCTTGTTTGCTGTAAGCCATACAGGAACGAGTCTGTCCTTAGTTTCCTCTACTGTAGCCTTAAACTTCTCTGAAGTTCTGTCGTTTTCCTTGAGAGCGATAACATCGCCTACCTTTACTCTGTAGGAAGGAATGTTTACTTTTTTGCCGTTTACAGTGAAGTGGCTGTGAACAACGAGCTGTCTTGCTTCACGTCTTGTGAGAGCAAGGCCCATTCTGAAAACAACGCTGTCAAGTCTTGATTCGAGGCAAGTGATGAGGTTGTCACCAGCTTTGCCTTCCATCTTTGAAGCAATTTCAAAATAATGATAAAACTGCTTTTCAAGAACACCGTAGATGAACTTGAGCTTCTGCTTTTCCTTGAGCTGGAGTCCATATTCGGAGATCTTCTTTCTGTTTGCTGCGTTCTTGAAACGGATTGATTCCTTCTTTGAAACGCCCATTACAGCCGGGCTGATGCCCAGGTATCTGCACTTTTTAAGAATAGGTTCTTTCTGTACTGCCATTTTAAAACACCTCCATTTGATCAGACACGACGTCTCTTAGGCGGACGGCAACCATTGTGTGGGATTGGTGTAACGTCCTTGATCATCTTAACTTCAAGGCCTACTGTCTGAAGTGCTCTGATTGCAGCTTCACGACCTGCACCTGGTCCCTTTACATAAACCTCAACGTTCTTGAGGCCGTGTTCCATAGCTGCTTTTGCAGCTGTTTCAGCAGCTGTCTGAGCTGCGAAAGGAGTTGACTTCTTTGAACCTCTGAAGCCAAGCTCTCCTGCACTTGCCCATGAAATTGCATTACCTGCTGTATCTGTAATGGTTACTATTGTGTTGTTGAAAGTGGACTGAATGTGAACTGCACCGCTTTCAATATTCTTACGCTCTCTGCGTCTTCTAACGGTTGTAACCTTTTTACCCTTCTGCTGTGCCAAAGCTCATGACCTCCTTACTTCTTCTTGTTTGCGATAGTCTTTACAGGGCCCTTGCGGGTTCTTGCGTTTGTCTTGGTTCTCTGTCCTCTTACTGGAAGACCTTTACGGTGACGAACGCCTCTGTAGCAGCCTATTTCAACAAGTCTCTTGATATTGAGAGAAACTTCACGGCGGAGGTCACCCTCTACTGTGTAATTTGCGTCGATATAGTCACGAAGCTTAGCTAAATCCTCTTCTGCGAGATCCTTAACTCTTACGTCAGGATTTACGCCTGTGTTTGCGAGGATATCTGTTGCAGTCTGACGACCGATTCCGTAGATATAAGTGAGTCCGATTTCGATTCTCTTATTCTTTGGAAGGTCAATACCGGCTATTCTTGCCATATTTTAATTGCACCTCCATTAATGCATCAGGAATCAGCCCTGACGCTGCTTATGCTTTGGATTTTCGCAGATTACCATTATTCTGCCTTTACGTTTAATAACCTTGCATTTTTCGCAAATAGGTTTTACTGAAGGTCTAACTTTCATTAAAAATCCCTCCTCTTACGGACGGGACAGGCTGTTTCGCAGCCGCCCTTGTGTATTTATTACTTTACACGCCATGTGATACGGCCTTTTGAAAGGTCATAGGGTGACATTTCAAGTTTGACCTTATCGCCTGGAACGATTCTGATATAATTCATTCTGAGCTTGCCTGATACATGGGAAAGAACCTCATGACCGTTTTCAAGCTGAACCTTAAACATTGCATTCGGCAGAGCATCTGTTACAACGCCCTCAACCTCGATTACATCTTCCTTTGACACTTGTCATAACCTCCTTTACTCAGCACCGTTGAAGTCTTTCAGCAGCTGTCTGAGTTTTTTATCAGTTATATCGTTTAAATCAATCATACTGTCTGTAATGCGGATATGCTTTATATTCTTGCGTTTCGGTGCTGAAAGCTTTCTGCTTTTTCCGTCTGCTATGAAACAGCTTGTGCCGCTGATTTCCGTAACTGCGAAATAGCTTCCGCTGTCTCGCCCCGCATCCGCTTTTACGACTGAGCCTATTTTTAGCTTCACAATGTTGTCCTCCGTCAGGGCTGTGTCAATATAACGGGACCATCAGGAGTTATTGCGATAGTATGCTCAAAGTGAGCTGAAAGTGAACCACTTTTTGTAACGACTGTCCAGTTATCTTTCATAACTTTAACATCGTCCCCCTTGACATTTATCATGGGCTCTATGCAGATTGTCATACCGGATACCAGTCTTGGTCCGTGACCTGCACGTCCCCAGTTCGGTATTTCCGGCGATTCATGAACTTCTCTGCCGATACCGTGGCCGCAGTAATTTCTTACGATTCCGTAGCCTCGTGAAGCACAATATTCTTCAACAGCATGAGAAATATCTCCGATTCTTGCGTCAACCTGAGCCTGAGCAATTCCCTTATAAAGCGACTGCTCTGTAACCTCAAGCAATGCTTTGGCTTCATCAGAAATTTTACCAACAGGGAAGGTCCAGCAGCTATCGCCGTTGAAGCCTTTGTAAGCGGCTCCTGTGTCGATGCTTACGATATCGCCTTCCTTTAATCTGTGGCTTGCCTTCGGGATTCCGTGAATTACCTCTTCATTTACTGATATACAGGCATTTGCAGGAAATCCGTAAAGACCTTTAAAACAGGATTTGCTGTTATGACGGGCATAAAACTCGCCTATCAGCTTATCAACATCGAGTGTTGACATTCCCGGTTTCAATCTTTCGCCCGCATACCATATTGCGCC
>JAZQND010000153.1:0-16808 GCA_045627145.1 Ruminococcus sp.
GGACCTCTTGTACCTATTCCGCCGCCAAGACGTGAAAGAGATGTACCCATTCCCGTAAGGCGTGGCAGACGGTATTTCTGCTGTGCAAGTTCAACCTGAAGCTTACCTTCCTTGGTTCTTGCTCTTTGTGCAAAAATATCAAGTATGAGGGTAGTACGGTCAATTACACGAACGTCAAGAACCTGTTCAATATTTCTTATCTGAACTCCTGTAAGTTCATGGTCAAAAATAATAAGTTCAGCTTCAAGCACCTCTATCTGTTCTTTCAGTTCTTCAAGTCTGCCCTGTCCCATGCAGTAAGCGGAATCAAATGCAGGACGTTTCTGAATAACGCTTCCGACAACCTCAGCATTGGCGGTTGAAGCAAGTTCTGCAAGTTCCTTTATTGAAATTTCAGCATCAAATTCACCTGTATCCACACAGGCAAGGATAGCTTTTACAGGTATTTCTTCTGTTTTGTTTTCGTACATTGTAACTCCTTTACCTTACAAGAAGCTGATTTCCAAGCAGCACAAGGTCTGATACATTTATTGAACCATCACTGTTCATATCACCGCTTTTGGTATAAGTTCCGTTCAAAACAGCTTTTCTTAGCTGTATCATATCAAACACATTTACGGTTCCGTTTTTGTCGAGGTCACCTGAAATATACGTTTCTTCGGGAATCTGCGTTTTTTCTGCCTGCGGAAGTATATTCAGAAAAACGTCCAGCGATTCAAGAGGCTTACCGTCAAAATCAAAAAGTGCCTGACTGTCAAATCCGGAGCCGCCCGCCGCAACTGCGTCCTTATCATAGCTTTTTGCGTAGTCACTTGTCCATCCGGAACCACAGGTATTCCATAACTGTGTACGCTGGTAAGGCTGTAGGTTCCGAACTCCAAGCCATGCCGGTTCCCAGTAGAAAACACCTATTCCCTTGCTTCCGACATTTGCGATAGCCTGAAATACGTCCATTATGCACTGTGACTGTCCTTCAACCGAAATATCATATTTAAATTCAAGTCCTTCCGCACCAAGATGAACGTCGTTCGCAAATCCGTCACCGTCCTCATTTGTATATGGATAGGCAACCTCTGCAACCATCACATACTTATTATACTTATCTGCAATTTCTTTCATTACCTTAGTCATATTTTCGGTTGAACCATGCCAGTAAGGATAATATGAAGTTGCAAAAACATCGTAATCAAGCTTGCATTGGTTCATTATCTGAGCATACCACGCATAATGTCCTGATGCAGGATTGGCAAAATGATGGGCAATGAGAATGTTTTTATCAAAATCACGGACAGCCTTGTTTCCGCTTGCGAAAAGTTTGCATATCTCATACATATCCTTCTCACCGCAGAAGAAACAGTTGGTTTCGTTTCCGACCTGAACCATTCCTATATCTCCGCCTGCCTCTGTGACAGACTGCAAAACCCATGAAGTCCATTTATAAATTTCACCGGCAAGAACTTCGTTGGAATGCTGACTCCAGTATTTCGGGCGTGTCTGCTTTGCGGGATCTGCCCAGAAATCGGAATAATGGATATCAACAAGAAGCTTCATACCGTATTCTGCGGCACGTTTGCCAATAAGCCCTGCCGTATAAACGTCGTTATTTCCTCCGCCGTAGCTGCGTCCTTCACTGTCATAGGGTTCGTTCCAAACTCTTACACGAATATAGTTAATGCCATGGTCTGCAAGAGTTTTGAAAATATCCTGTTCTTCGCCATTATCGTTATAGAATTTAACTCCTGCCTTTTCAACAGCAATTATAGATGAAATGTCAACGCCCCTGATTGGTTCTCCGTCATTAACCGAAGCATCAAAGCTTTCAAAATTAACTTTTCTGTCCAAAGCAAAAACCGTTGCATTATTCCTGTTTTCAACGGATGAAACCGAAAGAAGCAGCATAGAAACGGCTATTGCGGTAAACTTCAGAGCCTTCATATTAACCCTCCATTATTTTTTACAGCAACACAGATTCCTTTCTGCACCGCCCATAATATAGTTTTGCCTATAATTCCCATAATACCATTATAACGTATCATCTGCCGCTTGTCAATAATTATCAAACAATATATTTACGACTTCACCGCACAAAGTACATCTTACATCTTTTTTCGGGTTTCATAATTTGTTAAATCGCACAAAGCTTTTGCCGTGTTTTGCATTATTTTCAATATTCATGTAAGAAACATTAGAAAAAAGAAAAAACATAATATAAAGTCTTTTCAAGCCGAAAAAAATATGGTATAATATATATGATGACATATCAGCGACTTTTTTCGACTGGTATATGCGAACTTTTTCGCTTCCGGCAACAGCGTATATAAACTGTTCAGACATTCAGTCAGATATGCTTTTTGCCGCCTTTGATATGACTTCCTTCAATGAATGTCATATCCACGACAGTAATATTATGTTATATGGAGATTTTGTTATGAGTACTACTTCTTTCATTTCTGCAAAAAGAGCAGCGTTAAAAAAATATTTCAGCCGTATGAACGATATGCAGCAGGAAGCCGTTTTTACTGTAAATGGCCCGCTTCTGGTGCTGGCAGGTGCAGGAAGCGGTAAAACCACTGTTATTGTAAATCGTATTGCAAATCTGATAAACTTCGGAAATGCCTACTTTGACGAAAAAGGCTTTGCTTATGACGAAGATATCGAATTTCTTAACGACTATGCTGAAGGAAAATCTGAAGATTCTGAACTGCTCCGTGATACCGTGGCTTCTAACCCTGTAAATCCACGAAATATCCTCGCAATCACTTTCACCAACAAGGCTGCTGATGAACTCAAACAGCGTCTTTACGATATGCTCGGTGAGGAGGCTCTCAGTATCAACGCTTCTACTTTCCACTCTGCCTGTGTAAGAATTCTCAGACGTGAAATTACTGCTCTCGGTTACGGCAATGACTTTACTATCTATGATTCTGACGACAGTCAGCGTATGATAAAATCAGTTATGACCGAACTTGACGTTTCCGAAAAACAGTTTGCACCTAAAATAGTCCTCAACGAAATCAGTTTCTCCAAGGACAGAATGACTTCACCCGAAGAAATGAAGAAAAACGCAGGTCAGGACTTCCGCAAAAAGGTAATAGCCCGTATCTATGAGCTTTACCAGCAGAGAATGCAGACAGCAAATGCCCTCGATTTTGACGATATCCTTACCCTTACAGTCAAGCTTTTCGAGAAATTCCCAGACGTTCTTGAAAAATACAGAAACCTTTATAAGTATATAATGGTTGACGAATATCAGGACACAAACCATGTTCAGTTCAAACTTATTTCCCTCCTTTCCGGAGGTCACAAAAATCTCTGTGTTGTCGGAGATGATGACCAGAGCATATATAAATTCCGTGGTGCAAATATCGAAAATATCCTCGGATTTGAAAAACAGTTTGAAGGTGCAAAGGTTATCCGCCTTGAACAGAACTACCGTTCAACCCAAACTATCCTTAATGCCGCAAATTCAGTTATAGGCAACAACTTGAGCCGTAAGGACAAAACCCTCTGGACTGACGGCGAAACAGGCGAAAAGGTTTACTGGTACAAGGCTGTGGATGAAAATGACGAGGCCGATTTCGTTGCAAGAACTATTGCCGATTCATACAAAAAAACCGGACGCTATTCAAATAACGCCATTCTTTACCGTATGAACGCACAGTCAAACTCAATTGAAAGAATGCTTATGAAATGCGGCATCCCTTACAGAGTTTACGGCGGTATGCGTTTCTTTGACCGCAAGGAAATTAAAGATGTCACCTCTTACCTCGCTTTTATCAATAATCACAACGATATGCTTCGCTTTGAACGTATCATCAATGAACCAAAACGTGGTATCGGTGATTCAACCATTGCTCTCATAAAAGATATCAGCCGTGACCTCAAGCTTTCTCCGTTTGATGTAATGAAAAACTGTGAGGAATATGCTCCTCTCGCAAAAAAAGTGTCATCTCTTAAAAGTGCTTATGAAACTTTTGCTGACCTTACAGCAAAATCTGAAACCATGCCGCTTGATGAGTTCCTTGATTACCTTCTTGATAAGACAGGCTACCTTGAATCACTCAAAGCCCTCGAAAACGGTGATTCAAAAATCGAAAACGTTCAGGAACTCAGAAGCTCTATCGTTCAGTACATAACCGAAACTGCCGAACCTACCCTCGGAGGCTTCCTTGAAGAAGTTGCTCTTTATACCGAAGCCGACCGTGATAATGAAACAGATGACAAGGTTACCCTCATGACCGTTCATTCAGCTAAAGGTCTTGAATATGATACTGTTTTCGTTGTCGGACTTGATGACGGTATCTTCCCGAGTGCCCGTGCTTTTGACAGCGAAGAAGACCTTGAGGAAGAAAGAAGACTCGCTTACGTTGCCATTACCCGTGCTAAAAAGCACCTTTACCTTACTAACGCAAGCCAGCGTATGCTTTTCGGTCAGACACAGAGAAATGTAACATCAAGATTCATGCGTGAAATAGGCAGTGAACTTATCGAAAAACACGATAACGCCGCCGCTATGAGAGACCAGCTTGCGGAAGAAGATAAATCTGTAACAGAAGTTCATTCCGCTACCCTTCAGCAGCAGCTCGCAAGAAATAAAACAAAACCTGTTGCTCCAAAGGAATCTGTCACATACACAGAGGGAGAACGTGTTTCGCATAATATCTTCGGTGAAGGTATTATCGTTTCTGTAAAGCCTATGTCAAACGACTCTATGCTTGAAGTTGCGTTTGAAAAGGTTGGTACTAAAAAAATCATGGCAAATTATGCCAAACTCAAAAAAATATAAGGCAGCACCGTACAAAGATTGTGCGGCAGAAATACAGTCAGATGTGCTTTGTGCGGTGATGCCATAAAAACTTGTTCGCATATAATTTTTACGAACAATATAAACAGTTTAAGGCAATACTTTATGGAGGTGTTTTTATGAATGAATTTGAAAATGAAATGCTAAGAATGCTGGAAGAAATGCAGTCCGATGTTGAATCTATCGGAAACCGACTGGAAATGTTTGAAAAACGTATTAGTAACGTTGAGGAACGTCTTGCAAATATCAAAAAAAGTATTGTCGAACTTCAGGAAGATGTCACCGACCTGCACATGGATATACTTCGCTATTAAGACTTTTTACAAGGAGCTGCATTATTATGAGAAAAACAAAAATCGTATGCACTATCGGCCCTGCAACCGACGACGAAAATATAATGCGTGAGCTTATGCTCGCAGGCATGAACGTTGCCCGTTTTAACTTCTCTCACGGAGACTATGAAACTCATGAAAAACGTCTTCGTCAAATTGAAAAGCTGAGAAAAGAACTCGACCTTCCTATTGCAACCCTCCTTGATACAAAAGGTCCTGAAATTCGTCTTGGAAAATTCGTTGACGACAAGCCGGTTGAGATACATGACGGTGACACCTATACCCTTACAACCGAAGATGTTCTCTGCACTGACAAAATAGGCAGCATCAGCTTCAAAAAGCTTCCCCGTGATGTCAGCATCGGCACAAGAATACTCATCAATGACGGCGTTATTGAGCTTGTTGCCGAAAAAGTTTCCACAACAGAAATCATCTGCCGTATAGTACACGGCGGTGTGCTTTCAAATAACAAAGGAATCAACGTTCCGGGTGTCAAGCTTTCAATGCCTTACCTCAGCGAAAGAGATATGGATGACCTTGAATTCGGCTCAAAAATGGGCTTTGATTTCATCGCCGCAAGCTTTGTAAGAACTGCCGCCGATATCAACTACCTGAGAAAATTCACTCAAAGTCTTGGCTGGTTTGATGTTCGTATTATCGCTAAAATCGAAAATACAGACGGCGTTGAGAATATTGACGAGATTCTTGAAGCCGCTGACGGTATCATGGTTGCCCGTGGCGATATGGGTGTTGAAATTCCGTTTGAACAAATACCTGCAATTCAGAAATCCCTCATCAAAAAAGGCTATAATGCAGGAAAACAGGTAATCACCGCAACTCAGATGCTTGAATCCATGATTACAAATCCACGCCCCACAAGAGCTGAAATAACCGACGTTGCAAATGCGCTTTACGACGGTACAAGTGCTATTATGCTTTCAGGCGAAACTGCCGCAGGTGCTTTCCCTGTTGAGGTTGTTAAAACTATGGCTCTTATCGCTGAAACTACTGAAAACAATATTGACTATAAAGCTCGCTTTTCTTCAAGAAGTGCTGAACAAAACGGAAGTGTTGCAGATGCAATTGCTCATGCTACCGTTACTACTGCCCACGACCTTAATGCAAAAGCTATCATTACTGTTTCTCTGGGCGGACAGACTGCACGGCTTATCTCAAAATACCGTCCAAGCTGCCCGATTATAAGCTGTACAATGAGTGAAGTTGTATGCCGTCAGATGAACATGAGCTGGGGCGTTATCCCATTCATTATCGACGAAAAGACCAATACTGACGACCTGTTTGATGCCGCTGTTGAAGCCGCTGAATCGCACAGACTTGTGGAGGACGGTGACCTTGTCGCTATAACTGCCGGTGTTCCGCTTGGCGTTTCTGGTACTACCAACCTGATGAAGGTTGAAAAAATCGGAAAATAAACCTATCTTTGGTAAGATATTCATTACACTGAAGGCAGATATTTTTTAAGGCAACACCGCATAAACATTTTAAAGGTGTTGCTTTACTGCCGAAATCTGAAAGACTTTATCAATAATTATAATAATCTTAACAGTTATTGGTAAATGCTTTGCTAATTTAAGGAAAGAAAATGCTTAATTTTAATGAAAAAAATTTTGAGTTCACCAGAACTCCCTTCCTGATTAGTCTTACAGATAGTCAGGATTGTACACTGAAAATCGTTATTTCACCTGCACTCGTAAATCCTGATAGGTCTTCAGTTGAAACTGGCAACAATACCCTTGACATTTTGCTTGCAAATGCTTCATCTATTATGCCTAATGATAAAATTTTATACGAAATTGAGTTTGAAAACTATATTCTGTACAGGTGTATTACCGAGTCTTATGCCGATGATTACCTTCAGGACGCTCAGAATGGTATTTATTTCTATCAAACTGATAAATCGGATTTTCTCGAAAATGTAAAAAATACAACTTTTGCTCAACAGATTTTCTTTAACAACGAAATCAAACATTATGCATTTTATACTATTGACCATGTGATAGATGTGGCTTCGCCATACGAACCCACTATCAACCGTATATTGCGAAAATAATCGTATTTATTAAAGGAGGTCTATTATGTTCTGGAATAAAGTTGCCGCTTTTTACGATTTTTTTGAGAAATTAATAAATAGAAAATGCTACAATATGCTCGGCGAAAGAGTTGCCGAATTTATTGAGCCGACCGACAAAGTTCTTGAATGTGCTTGCGGAACAGGTGCAATCAGTTATAGCCTATGTAAATATTCATACGCTTTGACTGCAACCGATTTTTCAGTTAATATGCTCAAACAGGCGAAAAGAAAATGCCGAAAATTCTCAAATGTACGCTTTCAGCAATCAAATATTCTCAATTTGAAATACAAAAACGGTGCATTTGATAAAATTGTTGCAGGAAATGTTATCCATCTTCTTGATGAACCCCAAAAAGCTTTAACTGACCTTGAACGTGTGTGCAGAAAAGGCGGTAAAATCATTATTCCAACTTATGTAAATATATCAAATAGCGGCAAGTATAATTTCTTAATTAAGCTCATAGAATTTATCGGTTTAAATTTTAAACACCAATTCACGCTGGAATCCTATAAAAAGTTTTTTGAGGATTTAGGCTATGATAATGTGAATTATTCTGTAATCGACGGACGTATGCCATGTGTAATTGCAGTTATAACAAATAATTAATTGAATATAACCTCCTTTTTAGGGCATAATAGCTTCAAAAGGAGGTTATTTTTATGATTGAACAAGATACAATTAAGCTTCTGCGTGAATGCGACGCAGGTATAAAAATGGGAATTTCAGCTATTGATGAGGTTATAAATTCCACTCAAAGCACTAAACTCCAAAACATTCTTCAGGATAGTAAGGGCGAAAACGAAAAACTTCAGAATGACCTGCAAAAAGCCCTCATTGATTATCACGATGACGGTAAAGAACCAAATCCGGTTGCAAAAGGTATGTCGTGGTTCAAAACCAATATGAAACTGAAAATGGACGAGGCTGACGACACTATAGCTGAACTTATGATTGATGGCTGTAATATGGGAATTAAGTCGCTCAGCCGATATATTAACCAGTATCAGGCTGCTGATGAACGCTCAAAAGACATTGCACGTCGTCTTATCAGTGCCGAAGATAAACTTTCTGACGATATGCGTCAATTTCTCTAACTAACCTACAAATAGCAGCATCGGTATTTCTATAAAACAATTATGGCAATACCGCACAAAGATTGTGCTTCAGAAACGAAGCCGGATTTTCGGCAGAGTGCATAAAACTCCTTACATTACTTTCGTATTGCAAGGAGTTTTTGTGTGCTATGACGGAAATTATGCAAGTTTATGACGTGCTTTGGGCAATGCTGCCTTAACAACATTGCTCATATAGAAGTTTTTACTATTTATCGGGGAAACCACTTTCTCAAAAGGGGTTTCCTCAATAATATGCATAAAGTTTCTATATAAGTACTGTTATTAATGTCAATGCTGTTTTATTTATTAATATGCTTACTGCAACTATTGCTCTGCCAATTAATCATTACCAAAAGGCGAAAGATTTTTAACAATTATTAATGGCAAGGTATAGTTGGTTGAGCAATAAAATCCATACAACTACTACAGGTATTGCGTAGTACCATTTTTTGGGTTTACCGTTTTTCCATAATTCTTCACTTTCCTTTCGGCATTTCTGCATAACTTCTTCAGGAATAAGTTTGATTGAAAGCAAAATCAACAATGGAATTATCAATAAATCGTCAAGATATCCAATTAGCGGAATGAAATCGGGTATCAGGTCAATTGGTGAAAGTGCATAAGCAACAGTTAATGCCGCTATAAGTTTTGCTAAAAATGGCGTATCATGATGCTTCAGTGCAAGAAAAATTGCAGGTAATTCTACTTTTATTTTTTCGGCATATTCCTTCAGTTTCATTAATTCTCCTTTCATGAATGAAAACACCGCACAGAACTCTTTTTTCAGCTCTGCACGGTGTTATAAGCTATTAGTTAGTTGTTGAATATAACTTTTTAAAATCTGTAGGCGTACAATGTTTGATATCCTTAAAAATTCTATTAAAAGTTGTAAGGCTCTTAAATCCTGAACGCATCGCAACCTCTGTTATCGGCATTTCCGGATCAAGCAGCAAAGTTTCGGCTGCCTTAGTACGTCTTGCATTTATATACTGCAAATAAGACATAGAATTATACTGCTTGAATATTCTTGAAAAATGATACTTACTGTAACCTGCGATATCGGCAAGCTGGTCAAGAGTAATATCATACATATAATTTGTATCAATATATTTAAGGACATTGCCGAATTTTTCGTTGTATTCACCAAGCTTTTCTTCGTCACAGTCCATGACAGATTTCTGTTTTTCGAGCTGATATTCACTTAAAGCCATGAAAAGTTCAATAACTTTGAGATAAATTTTTACATCTGAAAGCTCCGATTCGGAATCATAAAGTGACAAAATATCAAGCATAGTTTTTTTAGCAAGTGCATGGATATCTCTGTTATAAGAATTATCAATAACAATTGGAACAGACATAACCCTTGTAACAGGTTCAAGAACGGTAACATTGCTTAAAATTTTGTTATCGCACTGAAAGATAAGCCGTCTTCCTTCAATAGCCGGCATACTATGCAATTCACCGGGAGGAATAATTATAACATCATTTTCAGGAAGTCTGTAATCAACACCTGAAACGTTAACGGTATATTCTCCCTTAATCGGCATAATCATTTCAACTGCATTATGCCAATGAATTGGATAAGCTTCTGTCTGGACATTATCATACAGCATCGCATATTTTTTCGTGTCATATTCAACAGTTTCAAACTCGCCTGTCAGGTTTTTGATCATATTTCTCCCCCCTTTGAATACATGAAAAGACCTAACTATAAGTTTTGTTATACACGAGGAAATTACTCCCCATTTTTAGTTAAAATTCTTCTTTACTGCCCATTAATTGCTGAATTACTATTTTCTAATTCTTATTATAATATATCCGTTACATTTTGTAAAGAGAATATGTTGAAGTTTGTCAAACATAAACAAAAACTAAATCCCTTTTTTGCACAAAATGAAAAGCAGCCGATATGAACCGACTGCCTTTCAGGGGATATTAAAATTTGGAGAAACCTTTAATTAGATCAACCTACCTTAGTGTAGACCTGACCGCCATTAATCTTCTTACCCTTTGCTGCGAACATCTCAGAGATTGTAACAATCTGCCAACCCTGTGACTTGCAGTATGGAGCAAGTTCTTCAATAGCACCAGCTGTTGCATCGTATGTTTCATGACAAAGTACGATTGCACCGTTAGCTGAGCCATTCTGCATAGCACTCTTTACTTTACTTACAATCTGATCCTTTGAAGCACCGTTCCAGTCTTCTGTATCAATTGCACAAGTGATAAGACCGTAGTCATTAAGTGTTGACTGAACTGTCTGGTTTGTTGCAAGATAAGGAAGTCTGAGGAGCTTAGAAGGTTCAGCACCTATAATTCTCTTGAGTTTAGCTGCACAGTTATCTACTTCACTTCTGATTTCGCTAGCAGATTTCTGTGTAAGGTAAGGATGAGTTGTTGTATGGTTTGCAATTTCCATACCCTTGCTGTAAGCATATTTAACTTCCTGTTCGCCGTCTGAATTCTTGATCCAGTCACCAACGTAGAAGAATGTAGCATGGAAACCGTTATCAGCAAGAGCATTGATGATTCTCATTGAAGATGCTGATGGTGAAGAACCAACTGCACCGTCATCAAAACTAATAGCAATCATTGGCTTTGAAGGATCAATGTTTCCGCTTGTCTGAACAGGAGTTGCAGGATCCGGAGCCTTAGGATTTGCCTTACCGCCGCCTGTAGAAATCTTAGATGCAGTACCGTCAGATGCTATTGTAACATCGTCGAGGTAATAATCAGTAAGTGAATCGGGAAGTTCAACATAGAGGATAAGATTCTTTGCATCACTTGGAATAGTGTATGAAGAATTTGAAAGATCTGTCCATGTCTTATCCTTAGCAGTTGCAGTTGCAATCTGCTTGTACTGATCTTCACCAGTTGAATCAGTATACTGAAGTGTCATCTGAACTGTTTCAGCTGCACCTGAGCCCTGCATTACTGCAGCACTGAAGCTGTAAGCATTGCCCGGAACATAATCTGATGTGCTAAGCGGAATTGCAGCACCGTTCCAGTTATCTGAACGACCTGAAACATATAAGCACTGTGCACCTGAATAATAGCTGCTCTTGTCGATAGCTATTGAAGCATCTCCTCTTGATTCAAATTTACCTGCACCGCTTTCAAAAGAATCGTTGAGATAAGTTTTGTTTGTAGGAGCTGCTGTAACAACCTCTGTATTCTTAGCAGTTGTTACGTTGTCATTTTTTTTTTCACTATAGCTCTCAGGGAGCTGTGATATTAAACCGATAAGGTATTTCTGAATAGCAAGAGCATCAGAATTAGTAATACCGTCACCGCTTAAATATACGTCGGAATTAGCGATACCCTTCTCAGTAATATGAGAATTATCAGAACCCTTTAAGCCGTAAACGCTTGGATTAGCAAGTGACTGCATAATAAGAACTACGTCACCCATGTTTATATCGTTATCGCAGTTAGCATCACCATACTTTGAAACGGCTACCTTTGGCTGTGTAGTAGTTGTTGTTGTTGTAACTGGCTTTGTAGTTGTAGTAGTAACAACTGCTGCAGACTTTGGCGGTATAACTGCAGGGAGAGCCATGATCTTATTATATGCCTGCTTTGGCTTATAGCCCTGTGACATGATAAGAGGATTCTGGCTTGAACGCCAGCTTACGTTATCTGTAGTACCCCAGATAGTAAGTGCAGGAATCTTATCGCTGTTTTCCATAGCAATCTTAAAGATTTCCTCATAGAGAGAAGCCTGGCTTGATTCATTATTTGTTGTAATATCAAGCTCGGTGATCTGAACTTCAAGACCTGTGCTGAGGAACTTCTTTAATGCCTTCTCATACTGAGAAGCAGTTGGGAAACCTACATCAAGGTGTGACTGCATACCGATACCATCAATAACGCCTTTTTCCTTGAGCTTCATAGCAATATTGTAGATATCATTTGTCTTAGCATCAATGTATTCGTTGTAATCGTTGATGTAAAGTTTGCAGTTTGCAGGAGCATACTTTCTTGCATAAGTGAAAGCGTTAATGATGAATTCATCATTGTCTTCGCCGTAAACCTTAGCCCAGTTAGAACCACCTGAATTTTCTGTATTATATGACTTACGGAGTCCGCCGCCGTCGTTAAGGAACAACTCATTACATACATCGTAAGAATATACGTCGAGGTTTGGATACTGTGACTTGAGAGCTGCAAAAGTATTCTTGATGAAGCTTTCAAGACGCTTGTTCATTACTTCCTTTGATACCCAGTTACCATTACTTGAGAAGTTCTCCTTGAAGAACCAGTCAGGAGTCTGGCTGTACCAAACGAAAGTATGACCACGGAGAGAGATACCGTTCTTTTCACAGAAGCTGAGTGTCTGAGCCGCTCTGCTGAGGTTAACCTGCGTTTCAGTATTATTACCCTTCTGCTGACAAGCCTGCTGATCAATAATCTGGTCAGGCTTGAGTTCGTTTTCAGGAGTAATACTGCTGTAGTTATTCTTTATAAAGTCACCGCCTGAACTAAGTTCAAATGGGCTTACAGATGTACCGAACTTGAAGTAAGGAGCGAAATTGCCCTTGAGAGTAGAGGTATCGCCCTGTGGTGTATACGGCTGTGGGTTATCCTCTGGTGTATATGGCTGTGGATTATCCTCTGGTGTCACTACAACAGAAGTATCACCGTAACCTGCTGTACCTGCCTTAGCACCATGTGTAGCATCAACATAGAAGTCTGTAAGGCTATCCGGAGCTTCGATATAGAGAACCATGCTTGAAGCACCTGAAGGAATCTTATAGCTTGTATTAGTAAGGTCAGTCCATTCGCCCTTCTTAGCTGTTGCTGAAGCAACTTCATCGTACTTTTCTTCAGAACCATCATTATACTGAAGAGTCATCTTCATACTTGTAGATGATTCTGTTGTCTGGAGAACCTTAGCTGAGAAGCTGTATGAGTTACCCGGAACGAATTCTGAAGGATCAAGAGTTATTGCAGCACCATTCCAGTTATCAGTTCTGCCTGATACATAAAGTGACTTGCTGCCATCGCTGTGGTTTGTAGAATTAACTTCAACAGAAGCAGCACCTCTGCCTGACCAGTCGCCTGCACCTGACTCAAATGATTCCTTGAAGTAACGTCCGTCACTGCCGGGCTGCTTTGTTACAACAGGAGCAGTTGTGCCTGGAACAACAGAGCCCATTATAAGCTCATTCTTCTTTACATTTGCTGAACCGCTTGACTGGTAACCTTCGATGTTGAGAGCAACCTCGTACATCTTACCCATCTGCATACCGGCTTTTTCCCAAGCCTTAAAATGCTCTGATACAGTAATTGTACCCTTGAGGTTTTTCTGAACGTTAACCTGTGCGGGATTGTTCTTCTGAACGCTCCAGTACTGTTCAAAAGTCTTAGTACCTTCGATAGAAGGCTGATTATAACGAGTTGAAGTAAATACGTCATAAGCCTTACCATCAACTGTGATGGAAGTCTTAGGGCTGTTTGATCCGGGTGGTCTCCAGTCGCCCCATGCTTCTACTATATAGTATTCAACAAGAGGACTCTGTGTCCATCCGTAAACGCACATATAGGAATTACCCTTTGGTGTATAATCAACATCATAGTTGATCTGGATTCCGCCGTAAGAAGACCATGACTGTGTACTACCAAGTCTTTTACCTGAACGGAATAGGCAGTTTTCAATACCACTCCATGAGCAGCTGAATGTACCGGCATTACCAACGTTCATCTGAACATTGCCTTTGTAACTCTGGTTCCAAAGCTCGTAATCGTAGCCGTCTTTTGTACCCTGGTCGCACTGGTCAGCGTAAGCTGTAATTGCAGCCGGAACAGATGAAGCTACCATCATAGCTGAAAGGACACCACTCAAGAGCTTTTTTGAGACGCTCTTACCCATGTCAATCATTCCTCGCTTTCATTATTTTCGTAGATAATTGTTTACATTTGGTTAGCGAATAGTCAAGAAAAGCACATCTGCACGATATCTGCTGATGCGTCCCGCCTTTTCCTGAGCTTCTGTCTATATTTTATTACTTTTTTTGCTTGTTTACAAGTCGTTTTTTGCTAAGAATTTAGAAAATAATCAATTGTTGCTCTTTATTATTGCCGATTTACAGCCGGTTTTATGCAGAATGCACAACAGATAGCACACCTTTTTGTCACCAATGTAAAAAAAGCATCGTTTTATACCATTTGTAAAGCCAAAAATGAACATCAATTTTTGTCTTTTCACTTAAAATAGGTGATTTGCACAAACTCCTTTTCCCCTGAATGTGCATTTATACAAAAGATTAACAATCCACTTTCTTTTTCTATCAAAAAAGTATATAATTAATGTGTGTAAATTACGTTGTTTCCTATTTTAATATTTAGGTTTATATAATTTTAAAGTTGGTGATTCTATGATAAATTTTTTCAACAATATAAATTTCGCTGTTATCGTTTCCGGTATTGATGAAGAATATCAATACAATGTTATTTGTGGTATAAATAAATTTGCTAAAGAAAAAAATATCAATCTTTCTTATTTCGCCGCTTTCGGCGGTATGCTTGAAAGCAAAAAATCCGATATCGGCGAATACAGTATCTATAATTTAATTGATTTTTCCAAGTTTGACGGTGTCATTCTTATGACAAACACTATAAGTGATCCTCATGTCAAAGAAACCATTATCAGAAATGTCATGGATACTGATATCCCCGCTATCGTCTTTGATTGTGACGATTATCCCGATTTTTACAATATCTCAATTGATAATTCGGAGGCTATGAAAAAAATCGTCAGGCACGTCATTTCTGAACATAAAGCCCATATTCTTAACTATATTTCAGGTCCTCTTTCAAATCCGGAAGCCCTCGCCCGTTACCAGGCTTTCCTTGAGGTAATGGACGAATTTAACCTCATTGTTGACAAAGAAAGAATTTTCTTCGGTGATTTCAGAAGTCATGACGGCAGGCAAGCTGTTGAAACTTTCTACCAGACCGGTATGGCTCTGCCTGACGCTATTATTTGTGCCAATGATACTATGGCTCTTACTGCCATCACCGCCCTCGAAAAACTCAGCCTCCGTGTTCCCGATGACGTTATTGTTACAGGCTTTGACTGCACATACAATGCCCGTAATTTCTCGCCTGTCATGACTACCGTAAAACGTCCGATTTTTACAGCCGGCTACAAAGCTTGCAGCATTCTTTTTGATGCCGTTGAAAACAAAACTCCTCTAAAAAATACAAGGCTTGAAGCATTTCCCGTTTTTTCCGAAAGCTGCGGCTGTGTATCATGTGAGGAACAGGATTTTAAAGCCTTCAAAAAACGTTCTTACATCAGAACCGCTACAACCAATGAAAATATTTCCATAATAAACCGTCTTACCGCTGAACTTGCCGAAGCTGAAACCAATACAGAATTTTTTGATATAATTGAGCGTTTCATTTCAGAACTTAACTGCGAAAAATTCTGCCTTTGTCTTGCAGAGGACTGGCAGGATGCTTTCTCAAATGTAATGCCGATAGATCCTGATGCAAAATATACAAGCTTCATGACTTCACCTCTTATCTGGGATAAAGGCGACAGAAGAAGTGTCGGATATTTCCCAAGCTGTAATATGTATCCCGAACCTCCCGAAACAGGCGGTAATATCAGCTATTTTCTTCCGCTTCATTTTCATGGCAGAACTCTCGGATATTATATCATCACAAACGGTGATTTCCCGATAAGCAGCCTTCTCTGCCATTCCTTCTCAATGGCTGTAAGCAATTCCATTGAAAATATCCGCAAGCTTTTCCACCTCAATAAAGCTATGGAGGAACTTGACCACCTCTACAGCTATGACGTTCTCTGCGGTATCTATAACAGAAATGGTTTTATTGCAAGAGCCGATGATATATTTAGGGAATGTGCCGCAAATTCACAGGATATCATGGTCACTTTCATTGATATGGACGGTCTTAAAAAAATTAATGATAACTACGGTCATAACGAAGGCGATATGGCTCTGCAAAGACTCGCCCGAATCGTCAGTGACTGCTGCTATCCAACAAGCATTTGTGCAAGATTCGGAGGCGATGAGTTTATCATCCTCACCAAAAACGTCCGTCAGGGTGACGACCATGCCCTTGAAAGAAAGTTCAACGCAATGCTTGAAAGCCGAAAAACCTTTGTTGAAAAACCCTATGAACTCTCCGCAAGCATCGGCAGTGTTATTGTAGCTGCAAGCAGTGAAACCACTCTCTACAGTGCCATAAAACAAGCCGACGAAAAAATGTATCAGCTTAAAACCAAGCACAAACTTTCAAGAGACTATATCAGAAATAACGACTAACTATATCAGCCGCATACCTTAATAGCTATAGGGCACCTCTAAAAACCCCTTCTGAGAAAAAGCATCTATGCACAGCATCTGCTGCGTCAAGCCCTCTCGTAGTGCGAAAGCACGCCTTCGATGGCTTTTCTTGCATCTACTGTACCTATCTGCTTTTTCTTACTCAA
>JAZQND010000154.1:0-5997 GCA_045627145.1 Ruminococcus sp.
GAGTAAGAAAAAGCAGATAGGTACAGTAGATGCAAGAAAAGCCATCGAAGGCGTGCTTTCGCACTACGAGAGGGCTTGACGCAGCAGATGCTGTGCATAGCTGCTTTTTCTCAGAAGGGGTTTTTAGAGGTGCCCTTAAAAAATATTAAAAATTACTGTCCTTCGTGGAAGAAGTAAGGAAGTGCATCATAAACATAATGTCTTACATATCCCCACCAGTGTGTCAGGCCCGGAGCAACCATGAAATAGAAATTACCCTTTGAGAAATCTGAAGTATAGGTAAACTGTGAATAATTCTTCATGGCTTCAACCTGAGGATTTACATTCGGATATGCTATATCCTCAGAACCCGTAGCTGCAAAAATGAAATACTCACGCTGTGAAAGACCTGATTTATCAACTGCATTAGCAATAGCCCTTGCCTTGTCATCACCTGAATTTCCACTCCAGTGGTCACCGCTGAGAGGCATGAAGTATCCAACCATATCAAGGCAGTTTTCCATTACAGCCCATGTTGAAACAGAGCCCATTGAGAATCCGCCGTAAGCTCTGTGCATTCTTGAAGCCGTAATTCCTGCGGCATCGGTTGATTCTGCGTATGTTGAGTATTTTTCCTCTACAAACGGAACAACATTCTGTCTGAATTCCTGATAGAAATTCTGTGCAGTACAGTTTCCGCCGTTGAATGTAGGAGTAACGACAATCATAGGTTCAAGCTCGCCGTTCATTATCATGTGGTCAAGGATATTATCAAGTTCAACATCAGAACCGAAAATAGTGTCCTCATTTTCTCCGCCGCCGTGCATGATATAGAATATATTATATTTCTTTCCAGGATCGTAATTATATGGAGTATAAACATACAGGCTCTTCATTCCGTTTATACTGTTATAGCTTTCTTTCGTGACCTTACCCTTTTGTGAGCAGTTGCCGAGGTAATCATTTGGAGCTGCGTGATATGAAACAGCCGAATTATATTCAAAAGTCGGTTCAGGCGGTTCTGGGGTATTGTCAGGAAATTCTGTTATCTTACCCATTGCAAATTCCTGAAGGAGAACAAGATCGTTCACTTCAAAAACTGTACTTTTGTCCACATCTGCGGCACGTTCTGTCAGCTTGTCATCAAATCCCGACAAAAGACATTTTCTTGCAAGAACGATATCCATAGAATCAATTTTTCCGTCAAAAGTAATGTCGCCCTGAATCAGCTTCCTGCTGACAGCACCTTTTATCTCAGTACCCGCAGGTGCAATAGAAAATTCATCAACATAAAACGAAACCTTACTGCTTTCGGTTTCAACATAAACAGAAATGTTTCCTGCATTGTCAGGAACTCTAAATTCAGTATTTGCAAGCTGACTCCATTCGCCTTTTATCAGTTCTGCTGATGCAATTTTTTCATATTGCGTACTTCCGCTGGCATCATCATACTGCATGGTTAAATGAAAAGTATCGGTATCAGAGCCGCTGTCATACATTACATTTACGCTGAAACTGTAGGTTTCACCTGCATCATAGCCGAAAGGAAGCGTTGCACCGTTCCATGAATCCGTTCTTCCTGAAACGTAAAGGGACTGACTTCCCTGATAGCAAGCCTTTGAAGAAGTTTCTACAGAAGCGTCACCACGTCCGCCCCAGTTTTCTACGCCGCTTTCAAAGGTGTTGTGGATGAGGTAGCTGACTGAATCAGATTCATCAGCATTCAGAATCACAGTCTGCATGGTTTCCGAATCAAATTCCGACTGAACAATGCAATCATCAGCCGAAACCATCATCGGCAGGCTTGCGGTCAGCGAAAGTACAGACATAGCCGCAGCCATTGAGATGGATACAATTTTCTTCATTTCAATTCCTCCTGTTGACTGCTTTTCTTTTTCCGACAATGAAGAACCGTCGGTAAATCAGAATAAACATACACGAAATACACATCTTTATCTATTTATATAATGTATTATGCATCAAGTGGCAGTACGCTCACTGATTTTGCAGCCTTTATGAATTAATTATAGCATATCATTTCTTATATTTCAACGCATTTTTTGCGAAAATGGTGTAAAAATCAAAGTATTTCTTCGTTTTTTCCACCTAATTGTTCAATAATGGGGAAAAAATTTGGAAATAGCATTTAAATTAAACATTACCAAAAGACGTAGTTAAAAATTAATGACGACGAAGAAATACTTCCGCATTCCGAGGAGAAAGACACAGAGAAATTGAATTTTTTAACAAGTATTGTCGGCAAGGTTTATTTTGTGGTGCAATAATACAGTATCAAACAAAGAGCAGTATATAATTTTTTTTTACTTTTTATTTAACTTATTTTGTCAAAAGCTGTTGACAAAACAATAACAATATGCTATAATTTTCTGGAAATAATATATTTTTTCTTAATTGGTCAGGTACATGCAATATAGAAAATTTATATATTATTATTTTTCTGCCTCAGGCAGTTATTAATCTATTTTATAAGGAGAATTGGTTAAATGAAAACGAAGAAAAAATCCAAAAAGCTGAAAGTTATTATTATTATCGCTGTTATCCTTCTGATAATTATAGGAATACTGACAGCTTTGATCTCAAGTGCAAAAAGTGCATTGCAGATTCCAAAAACCGTCACTGCTGTCAAGCTTGAAAAGCAAGACCTCGTTGACAGCGTAAATATTACAGGAAAAATATGCGGTGAGGAAACCAAAATACTCAACACACAAAAAACCAAATGCATAAAGCTCAATGTTAAAATCGGAGATTATGTCAATAAAGGCGATGTTCTCTTTGAATTTGACAAGGAGCCTCTTAAAGCATCTTACAATAAAACCGTTGAAATGTTTAACATTGAACGTGGTAAAATGGAAACCGAACATCAGATAAATGAACGTAACCTTGAAAAAGCAAAAAGTGACCAGAATGCCCTTATCTCAAAGGCACAGCAGAAGGTAAATGAAGCCATCACTGCAAGGGATGAAGCTTACAACAAACAAAACAAGCTTGTTGAAGAATATAACAATCTTCTCGCTAAATCAAACATTTTAGGCGAAAAATTACAGGTTGTAAAAGACACTTCAACTGATGAATACAAAGAAATGAACGATAGCTATCTCAATATGCTCCAGCAGTGTGATATTCTTGAAAAACAAATAGATGTCATAACCGAACAACTTCCTGAATTTGAAGCTGCCGTAACAGCCGCTTATGATGCTTATGACGAAGTTCAGCTTTCTGATTCAGGCACTGTTCAGCACGCTCAGGATGCTATTGATGCCGAAAAATACTCAACATACTCAATTCAGCAGGAAGATATCGACGAGATCCAGAAGCAGATAGACGGCTGTGTTGTAAAAGCAGAGGTTTCAGGTATCATCACAGAACTTAACGTTTTTGAAGGTCTTATCCCGACATTAGACAGCCTCGTTGCCATTGCCGATACCTCAAACTACTTTGTTGAAGCCAACCTTTCCGAAAATAAGGTCTACAAGCTTGATGAAGGCATGAAGGCTCTTATCAAGACCGTTGCAACCGGCGACGAAGAGCTTGAAGGAAAAATCAAATCAATTTCCAATATCAGTACAATTTCACAGATGGATGCTTCCAATACATATTCTATCAAACTTGAAATCAATGACCAGTCCAAGCTTGAAAATGTTCTCCTCGGAATGTCATCAAATGCAGAAATTATCCTCAATACAACCGAAGACGTTTATGCCGTTCCGTATGATGCTGTAATTTCAGAAGAAAATGATGATTATGTATACATTGCAGAACCCGCTGCTGATTCTTCAAACTACAAAATCAAAAAAGTCAGAGTTGAAAAAGGCGTTGAAAACGATTACCTCGTTCAGATTTCAGGCAGTGATATTCAAACCGATGCAATTATCATAACTTCACCTGAAAGAACTTCTGCCGATTCACTGGTTAATATTGAGTTTGAATAATATGGAGAGAGAAAAATGCCTGAATCAATAATCACCCTGAAAGGAATCAATAAAAAATTCAATATCGGCATGGAAAACGAATTGCAGATATTGTTTGATATATCCCTTGATATCAAGGAAAGACAATTTGTTTCAATTGTCGGTTCATCGGGTGCCGGAAAAAGTACGCTTATGAATATTCTCGGACTTCTTGATAAACCGACAGACGGAAGCTATACCCTAAACCGCATAGACACAAACGGCATGAGCGATAGTGAATTAAGTGAAACACGAAATTCAGAAATTGGTTTCGTTTTTCAGACCTTTAACCTCATTTCAAGAATGAACGCCATAAAAAATGTAGAGCTTCCTATGCTCTATAACGGTATTTCTGCAAAAGAAAGAAATAAACGTGCAAATGAACTTATGGAAATGGTTGAAATGAGTGAACGCTGCAATCACTATCCAAACCAGCTTTCAGGCGGTCAGAAACAGCGTGTTGCCATAGCAAGAGCAATGGCTAATGACCCCGCCATAATCCTCGCCGATGAGCCTACAGGTGCTTTGGACTCGGTTACAGGACGCAAAATAATGGACATTTTCCATGAACTTAATAAGAAAAAGGGCAAAACGATCATCCTTATAACTCACAGTATGGAACTTGCTCAGGAAACAGACAGAATCATTACATTAAGTGATGGAAAAATCATATCGGATTCGGAGGTAAAATAAATTGAACTTTTTAGAATGCGTAAAAATGGCTTTTTCATCTATCAAGGCAAATAAAATGCGTTCACTTCTTACTATGCTCGGAATTATTATCGGTATTTCATCAGTTATCCTCATCACAACTATAGGTAACTCCGTAAAGAAAACTACCAATAATGCGTTCAACAGCTTCGGTATGAATACAATTAACGCTGATTTTTCTCCCCGTGAATACTATGACGGTATATACGACACAATGACTCTTGATGATTATCCTAAAAGAGATATGTTCCTTGGACTTTCTGAAAAGTATCCTGAACGATTTTCAATTTATCTAAATGAATCACTTGGCGAGGGAACTGTTCAGACTCCCCAAAAAGATCAGCTCGGCGTATATATTCAATGCGTTTCAAGTGCCTATTTTCAGGATAATTATACAAAAATAATTGAAGGCAGAGCTATTTCAGAAAATGACATTAAAGAAAAAAGAATGACAGCAGTTGTTTCAGAGGTTTTTGCACAGCAATACGGAAAAGGAAAATCCCTGATCGGAAAACCTGTAAATATCACAACTTCTTCAGGTGAAATCCTAAAAGTGTATGTTGTAGGTATTTATAAATCCCGAAATCTTTCAAGCGGAGGAAGCATAGCAAATCAAAAATCAAATATATTCCTTCCGTTCAACGTCTATCAGGATTTTTATCCGGAAAGCATTTATTCATCCTATGCAATGTATTTCTGGAACACCGACTATGACTATGAGTCTTCTTATGATATTGCTGAAAAGTATTTCGACAGCTTCTACAGAAATAACGAAAACTGGGAAATTGAACTCAGCACCTATAATCAGGACTATCTGGATACAATAAACACTGTTCTCAATATCCTCACTATCGCATTTTCTATCATTGCTGCTATATCACTTATCGTAGGCGGCGTAGGCGTTATGAACATCATGCTCGTAAGCATCGTGGAAAGAACCAGTGAAATCGGTGTCCGAAAAGCTCTCGGTGCTCAGAATTCGTCCATCCGTATCCAGTTCGTAACTGAAGCTATAGTCCTTTGTATTATCGGCGGTATTATTGGTATTATCATGGGACTGCTGGGCGGAGTTGCAATAGGTTCTGTTGCAGGACAGTTTATTCCTCTTATCGATCCTTCTATCGCTGATATGATCGACCTTGAAATCACTCCTTCTGTTCCTGCAATTATCATCTCACTTGCTTCTTCTACTCTCATAGGTCTTATATTTGGATACTATCCCGCAAACCGTGCCGCTAAAATGAACCCTATCGACGCTCTCAGATACGACTGATATCGTATATTATTACTGTATTAAGGGCACCTCTAAAAACCCCTTCTGAGAAAAAGCATCTATGCA